>CAYUTG010000065.1:7088-13226 GCA_964447555.1 uncultured Marinobacter sp. | reverse complement strand
GGGTGATTCATCGGATTCTGTCCGGGTAAGAACGGTTTCTTCACCGGTTTTCAAATTGGTTCTGGCAATACCAAAAGCTCTGTCTCTCTGGTGCACATAGTAAACAAAATCGCCCTGATCATCTGGTCTCGGGCGGGCATTATAACGGCTGCCGAAAGTGATTCTCCGGGGCTCGGCATCCACGCTTTCTTTGTAATATATCTGCGGGCCGCCGGACCTGTCTGATGTAAAGAACAGCCCGTCACCAGAGGCGTCCCAGGCTGGCTCTGTGTCAATGGCCCAGTGATTGGTGAGCCGTTTCAACTGGCGGTTCTGCAGGTTCATCTGGTAGATTTCCGCGTTGCCATCTTTAGACAATGTCATTAGTAGCGACTGCCCGTCATCCGACCAGGACGGAGCCGAGTTCAGGCCGGGGAAATCTGCAACTTTGGTGCGCTTACCAGTTGCCAGTTCGTGAACAAAAATGGCCGGTTTTCCCGATTCAAACGACACATAAGCGAGTTTTTTCCCATCCGGCGACCAGGCCGGAGAGAGAATAGGCTCCTGGCTTTCAAGGCGTATCTGTGCCCGCTTACCGTCCACATCACTCACCTGCAGGCGATAACGGGATTTACCCTTGTGCTTATCCAGCGTTACATACGCCAGCTTCGTGGAGAAAGCACCGGGTATGCCGGTTATGGCTTCATACACCTTGTCACTTATGTGGTGTGCAAGCGAACGCTGGTTTGTAATCGAGGCAGCTGCGGTTTCACCGAGAATCCGTTTTTCGGTATTCACATCAAACAGTTCATATCTGGCCTGAACCCGCCCCCCTTTTTCAGTGAGCCCTCCGACCAGAACATAGCGCTGGCCCAGCAGGCGCCAGTCACGAAAGAAAACTTCGGCCCGTTTGGACGGCAGGCTGAGCATCTTCTCCGGAGGCAGTGCGCGAAATGCCCCGGTCATCACCAGATCGTCCTGAACTATCTGGCTGATTTTATCGCCCGGCGGAATCGCGCCGGTTTCTGCAAAGGGCACAATCGCAATGGGAATGGCCGAATCGGCCCCTTCTGTTACCCGTATCAGCAACTCTGCATGGGCGCTTGCGGCCGACAACACCATAAATGCAGCGACCAGAAACGCCAGGGCAGGCAGTGTTGATGTTTTTTGTCGTAACGGCATAGTCCAAATCCATTGTGTCATTGCGTTATCCGCCCCTTACCTCAGTTTGCGAGGGTTAAACTCGATGGTGAACTGACGGAAATAACGCTCGAATGTGTCTCGCTCATCCGGAATCGGGTACCGGTTCAGAGAACGCACTGCGCTGAGAGCCGAGTTATCAAATGCTGTGTTACCACTGCCACTTAGCAGCTTAACCCCGGCTAGCTCTCCTGTAGGCAGCAATGTGATCTGCAAGCGAGCGGTCATTTCTTCCGTCGCTGATGGTGGCGGGAACCAGGCCTTACTTAAACGTTCCCGTATCAGCACCTGATATTTTTCGGCCTCTGTCATCATTTCGGCTTCCCGGGCTTTTGCGGCCGCAGCTTGTGCCTGCTCCCGGGCTGCGGCATCTTCTGCCTGCTGAGCCTGCTCTGCCAGTGCTTTCAGTTGCTGTTCTTTCAGCCGGCGCTCTGCTTCCTGGCGTTTACGTTCAGCCGCTTCTTTCTGCTTCTGGCGTTCCGCCTCTTCACGCTTCTTCTGTTCCGCTATACGGCGCTTCTCTTCTTCCGCTTTACGCTTTGCCTCAGCCTGTCTCTTCTTTTCAGCTTCGGCTTTCTTGCGCTGCCGGGCCTTTTCCTCAGCTTCTGCTTTCAGGCGCGCGGCTTCCTTTGCTTTTGCTTTGGCCTGTGCTTCCTGTTTTCGTTTTTCAGCCTGCTTGCGCTTTTGCTCCTGCTCCCTGGCTTTGCGCTCGGCCTCTTTCCGGGCTTTTTCTTCAGCCTGCTTACGGGCCTGCTCTTTACGTTCAGCCTCGGCTTTCTGTTTCTTCTGTTCCGCTTTTCGCTGTTCTTCGTGGTCAGGCTGATCGTTCTTTTCGACCACGGGGCTTGCTTTGGGTTCCGGAGAGATCAGCCTGGCAGAAATGCTGCGCGGCGGCGGTTCATGATCGGCGCTGGTCCAGGACCAGCCCGCTACAGCAATACCGATAATGATCAGGTGCAGCACCACCGACAACGCAATTGGCGATTTCCAGGGTGGTACGCCTGTGCTGGTTACTTCCCGTTCGTGACCTGTCACAACAACCCTGCCCGCACGAAATTCACTTCCTGTCCAGAGACGATTCGGTAATCAAACCAATGCTGCTGGCACCGGCCCCCTGAAGCTCTGCCATCAACTGCACAACCGTGCCGTATTCCACATGCTCGTCGCCACGCACCAGTATTTCGCTGTTTGTTCTCTGAGACAGAATTTTGGCAACCTGGCTCCGCAGTTCACTCAGCGACATGGGGTCGCCGCCTTTATCACCAATTTCTATGTAATACGCGCCATTGGCGTCGACCGACACAATAATGGACTCAACGTCTTTCTCGGGCTGAATCGGGTCTGCCGTCGTTTCCGGGAGATCTACCTTCACGCCCTGGGTCATCATGGGCGCGGTCACCATAAAGATAACCAGCAGTACAAGCATAACGTCGATGTAGGGTACAACGTTCATCTCTGCCATTGGCTTGCGACGGTTATCGGGCATCATGCCCATGCCTTTCATCATGCCACTCATTGTATCGGGCTCCGCTTCTTAACCAGAACGTTCATCAGGCCCCGCTTTTATCTCTGTTGTGAACACGCCGGTGCAGAATGCTGGAGAACTCTTCAGCGAAGGTCTCATAATTTTTCAGCAATGTGTCAGATTTGGCTGAAAACCGGTTGTAGGCAATAACGGCCGGTATGGCCGCAAACAGCCCCATTGCCGTTGCCACCAGGGCTTCGGAAATACCCGGTGCCACGGTGGCCAGTGTCGCCTGCTGCACCTGCGCCAGACCACGAAACGAGTTCATAATGCCCCAAACAGTACCGAACAAGCCCACATACGGGCTGGTTGAGCCAACCGTTGCCAGAAATGGCAGACTGGCCTCCAGGCGCTCGTGCTCCCGGGAAAATGCAACTCTCATGGCCCGCTGAGTGCCCTCCATAACCGCATCGGCATCCTGACTTTGCTGGCGAAGGCGGGAAAATTCCCGGAACCCGGCACGGAAGATGGATTCCATACCGGAAAAGGGGGTTGGTTCGGCGTTCACCTCACGGTACAACTGCCCCAGATCCATGCCTGACCAGAACCGCTCCTCGAAGACCAGTTGCGCTTGCCTGGCTTTGCGAAACACCTGAAAACGCTGGAAGATCAACGCCCAGGACATAATGGATGCAAGCGCCAGTAGCAGCATAACCAGCTGCACCAGAACACCGGCATTGAATATGAGATACCAGACTGAGACTTCTGATTGCACCTTTTACTCCTGGCTTGTTCTGTTGGTCGACGTTTTGATGATCTGAGCATTGGTCATCGCGTTGTTCAGTACTTCCAGCATGTTGTCGGGTAAGCGCCTGGGCCGCCCTGTATCCAGCGCCACGCAGGCTACCCGCACATCGGCTTCACACAGTAACTGCCGGTCTGATGCCCTGAACACCCGCTGGCGAAAATTCATCCATACCCGGCCAGAGGCCGTGGGTTCTGCTGTCACCTGCAACTGGTCGTCCAACCGTGCAGGAGACCTGTAGTGCATGGTCAGTTTCTGCACCACGTAGCTGATGTTGTCTGCCAGCCCTGCCCGCAACCCCACACCGCAGCTTCTGACCCATTCTGTACGGGCGCGCTCCATATAATGGAGGTATTTGGCATGAAACACGATGCCGCCGGCATCGGTGTCTTCAATATAAACACGAACCGGTAATTCAAACCCGGCATCCATACCTTGCTCAGCCAAGAGAACCTTCCTCTTTGCCGGATTCAGGCGGAACCACACCAAAATGCTGATACGCGCTGGAGGTAACCATCCGCCCCCGGGGAGTTCGCATCATATAGCCTTGCTGAATCAGGAAAGGCTCAAGCACGTCTTCAATGGTGCCGCGCTCTTCACTGATGGCCGCTGCCAGGCTTTCAACGCCCACCGGGCCACCACCAAATTTTTCGATCATGGCCAGCAGCAACCGGCGATCCATGTGATCAAACCCCTGGCTGTCTACCTTGAGCATGTTCAGTGCCTGGTCTGCAATGTCATTGCTGATGTGGCCGTCTGAGCGAACCTCGGCGAAATCACGCACTCGGCGCAGCAGGCGGTTAGCAATACGTGGCGTGCCCCGTGAACGACGGGCAATTTCAAAAGCTCCCTGCTCATCAATCGCTACCGACGATAACCGGGCCGACCGCATAATAATGGAAGTCAGGTCAGCCGTGTTGTAGAACTCCAGCCGTTGAACGATGCCAAAACGATCCCGCAGCGGCGAGGTAAGCAAGCCTGCACGGGTAGTGGCACCCACCAGTGTAAACGGCGGTAAATCCAGTTTGATGGAGCGGGCAGCCGGCCCTTCACCAATCATGATATCGAGTTGGTAATCCTCCATGGCGGGATACAGCACTTCTTCAACCGCCGCGCTGAGCCGGTGAATCTCATCAATAAAGAGGACATCGCCCTCTTCCAGATTGGTCAGCATGGCCGCGAGATCGCCTGCTTTTTCAAGCACCGGACCCGAGGTTGTCTTGATCGACACCCCCATTTCGTTCGCAATAATATTGGCCAGCGTGGTTTTACCAAGACCTGGCGGCCCGAATATCAGAACATGGTCCAAGGCTTCATTACGGCCACGGGCAGCCGAAATGAAGATATCCATCTGTTCACGCACGGCAGGCTGGCCAACGTACTCCGCCAGCAACCCAGGGCGAATAGCCCGGTCCTGCACTTCTTCATAGTCACCGGCCCGGGCTGAAATCAGTCGGTCGGATTCAATCATGGCGTCACCGGTTTTGAGGGAATCAATATCGTGCCTGTGCGTTTTTATAGAAATTAACGAGCCCAATTGTACAAACGGGCCCTTGGGTGTCACGTTACGCTCTATACAGGTTTGGCACTATACAGGCGACACATTAACACGATGTTAGCTGGCAGGGATCATATTGCGCAAAGCCAGCCGGATCAGAGTTTCGCTGGACATGTTGTCTTCGGCCACCCGGCTGATTGCTCTGGCTGCCTCCTGTGGCTTGTAGCCAAGCGTAATCAGAGCTTCTTCGGCTTCGTCGCGGGGGTTGTGTGTGTGTGTAGCAGGGGCTGAAGGTGGCGCGGCAGGCTCGCCATTTTCTGATGATGCCAGGCCGAACTGAACGTCCAGTGCACCTATCCTGTCTGTCATTTCAATCAGCAGGCGCTCAGCGGTTTTCTTACCCACACCGGGTAGTTTGACCAACGCATTGATGTCCCGGGCTTCCACACAGCGAATAAACTGCTGGGCATCCAGCCCTGAAAGAATGCCGGCGGCCAGTTTCGGCCCCACACCATTGACCTTGATCAGCAACCGGAACAGATCCCGATCCAGCCGGGCAGCAAACCCAAAGAGACTCTGGGCGTCCTCGCGCACCGCAAAATGGGTGTGCAGCGTGACTTCCTGCCCAGGTTCCGGAAGGTGAAAAAACGTGGTGTAAGGAATATCCACTTCATAGCCCAGCCCAAAACACTCTACCAGTACCTGGCCGGGAGCCTTCTCTACGAGAATTCCTCGGATACGACCTATCAAGGGGGATCTCCTGCTGCTCAGCAGAGCAGATTATTGTTGTCTTACCCGCCCACTGCGTGCCTTGCCACCCACACCGGCAACCCGAAGGATGCTCTGGCTCATGTGGGCATGGCACAGGGCAATGGCCAGGGCGTCTGCCGCATCTGCCTGGGGTTTACGGGAAAGGGAAAGCAGTACCTGCACCATATGCTGAACCTGGGACTTGTCTGCCCCGCCCTTACCCACAACAGCCTGCTTAACCTGGCGCGCGGAATACTCGTGGACGGCCAGGCCACTGGTGGCTGCACTGACAATTGCAGCACCCCGCGCCTGACCCAGCTTCAGTGCAGAGTCCGGATTCCGGGCCATGAAAACCTGCTCAATGGCAAACTCTTCAGGGCGGAACTCGCCAATCAGTGTGGCAAGGCTGTGGAAAATGGTTTTTAACCGTTCCGCCATAGG
>CAYUTG010000065.1:0-7078 GCA_964447555.1 uncultured Marinobacter sp. | reverse complement strand
ATAGGCTTATCGCCTACGCGGATACAGCCACTGTCTATGTATTCGATAACCCGGCCTTCTGCCCGAATAATCCCATAGCCAGTAACCCTTGAACCTGGGTCTACCCCCAGAATAATGCCCACAGCCGGCCTCTGCTCTGTTATGCGTTATTCGCTTTTCGGCGCCTGATCTTCCGGTTTGCTATCACCCGTGGCAGCTTTGGCGGATTTACGCAGGCGAATGTGCAACTCTCGCAACTGTTTTTCATCAACTTCGCCCGGCGCCTGGGTCAGCAGGCAGGTCGCACTCTGGGTTTTCGGGAAGGCGATAACATCACGAATAGAGGTTGCGCCTGTCATCAGCATGATCAGGCGATCCAGACCAAAGGCCAGCCCGCCGTGGGGAGGGCAACCGTATTTCAGGGCGTCCAGCAGGAAGCCGAACTTGGCCTGAGCCTCTTCCTCGCCGATACCCAAAATTCGGAAGACGGTTTCCTGCATTTTGCCATCATGAATACGGATGGACCCGCCGCCAAGCTCGGTACCATTCAATACCATATCGTAAGCACGGGACAAGGCTTCAGCCGGATTTTCCGCAAGCTCTTCCGGGCTGCAGGACGGTGCCGTGAATGGGTGGTGAATGGCGGTCAGGCTGCCATCGGGAAGCTCTTCAAACATGGGGAAGTCAACCACCCACAAAGGTGCCCACTCACTGGTAAGCATATTCAGGTCGTGGCCGACTTTAATCCGGAGAGCCCCCAGCGCTTCATTCACGACGGAGGTTTTATCGGCACCGAAGAACACGATGTCGCCGTCTTCTGCGCCCACACGCTCCATGATGGCCTGAGTAACCTCGTCGCCAAGGAACTTGATGATGGGTGACTGCAGGCCTTCAATGCCTTTTGACAGGTCATTTACCTTGATATAAGCAAGGCCTCTGGCGCCGTAAATGCCCACGAACCTGGTGTAATCATCAATCTGTTTACGGCTCAGGTCGCCGCCTTTTGGCACGCGTAATGCGGCCACCCTGCCCTTCGGATCTTTTGCCGGGCCGGCGAATACTTTGAAGTCCACGCTTTCAACGAGATCAGCCACGTCGATCAGTTCAAGCGGGATACGCAGATCCGGCTTGTCACTGCCAAAACGCTGCATGGCCTCGGCATACGGCATACGTGGGAATGCTGGCAACTCAACATTCAGTACATCTTTGAACAGTGAACGGATCATGTTTTCGTTCAGATCCATCAGAACCTGTTCATTGATGAACGAGGCTTCGATATCGATCTGGGTGAATTCCGGCTGGCGATCTGCCCGCAGGTCTTCATCGCGGAAGCATTTGGCAATCTGGTAGTACCGGTCAACACCGGAGACCATCAGCAACTGCTTGAACAGCTGAGGCGACTGGGGAAGCGCAAAAAATGAGCCTTCCTGAGTACGGCTGGGTACCAGATAATCGCGGGCCCCTTCCGGAGTAGCCCGGGTCAGGATGGGGGTTTCCACATCCATAAAACCGTTGCTGTCGAGGTAGTTGCGAATATAGCTGGTGACGCGTGAGCGGAAACGCAGGCGGTTGATCATTTCCGGGCGGCGCAAATCAACATACCGATAGCGCAACCGAACATCTTCGCCCACGTCCACATGCTCATCCAGCGGGAATGGCGGCGTGGCGGCGGCGTTCAGTATATTTACATCTTTGGCCAGCAGTTCCACCTGGCCTGTCGGCATATTGCTGTTCTCGGTGCCTGCCGGACGACGGCGCACCCTGCCGGTTACTCGTACCACAAATTCGCTACGGACTTTCTCAGCAAGCGCAAAGCTTTCGGGGGTGTCTGGGTCTACAACCACCTGAGACAGGCCATCCCGATCCCGCAGATCAAGAAAAATAACACCACCGTGGTCGCGGCGGCGATGTACCCATCCGCAAAGTGTGACTTCCTGATCAATGTGAGATTCGTTTATCCCACCGCAATAGTGACTGCGCATACCGGTTCCCGTTCGTTCTGGTGGTGGTTCTGTGTTAGCTCTTGTGAGCCGAGCTATGATTTTGAAAGCCGCCTATTATAAACACAATACGGAGGAAAATCAGGCGGGGTTCGGGACAAAAATAGCTGCCGGATGACTCACGGGGAACAGGCCGCTAGAATGTACGGTTTACGCCGCAGATGGAGCCGCACTTTGTCGACCAGAGCCGAGCAGAAACTCCGAACCCGCCGTGCCCTTATGGATGCTGCGCTGGCCCAGTTAAGCGCAGACCGGGGGTTTGGCAGTCTCAGCCTTCGGGAGGTTGCCCGCGAGGCCGGCCTGGCGCCCACCTCATTTTACCGGCATTTTTCCGAACTGGACGAATTAGGGCTCGCGCTTGTAGATGAGGGCGGTGTTGCCCTTCGTCAGTTGATGCGCCAGGCACGCAAGCGCATTGCCCGGGCCGGGGATGGCAGCGCTATTGCAACGTCTGTTGATACCTTCATGGAGTATCTGGGCAACAACGCCAACCTGTTCCGGCTGATGCTTCGGGAGCGAACCGGGGTATCGAAACCCTTCAGAACGGCGGTTAAAGCTGAAATTGATCACTTTGTCACAGAGCTGGCCGACGACTTGCGACGATTTGCAGAAGAACAGGGCAAGCCACTTTCGGACGCCAGACTGGTCGCGGAAGCTATGGTAACGCTGGTATTCAACCAGGGGGCGGAAGCTCTGGATGCCTCACCAGCAGAGCGGGATGAACTGAAAACAAAGCTGAAAACAGAGCTGCGAATGATTCTGGTGGGTTCACAAAGCCTTTCACGGCACCAGAACAGGGGCTGACAAGCCCCTGCCTGCCCTTCAGGCTACGCCAGATGTGCAATAACCGGGGCAAGCAAACGCCGGACTTCCGTTAACTCTGCTTCGGTGTAGGGTACGGGCGGCTGAATACCCCACACAGGGCCAGGCCAGGCAGGGTCTTCTGTAAAGCGGACAATATGATGTAAATGTAACTGCGGCACCATATTTCCGAGCGCTGCCACATTCATCTTGTCCCCCGAGAACAGCGCCATCATCTGGCGGCTCAGCGTTGACGACTCAGCAATCAGCCGCTGTTGCTGGCTCTCCGTCAGCTCATAGATTTCCCGGATACCCGCCACGGCGGGCACCAGAAGAATCCAGGGCCAGGTACGGTCATTCATAAGCCGTATGGTGCAAAGCCGGCTCTGACCCAGTTCAATGGTGTCTGCGGCCAGCCGCTCATGAAGCTGAAAACCGTTACTCTGGCCCATTAGTGCCTCCCGAAAGTAATCAAATCCCGTTACGCCGGCTGGAACTGATTCCTGCCACGCCCAATAGCGTAGTAGGTCAGGCCATAGCGCTCGAGCACATCCGGCTCATACAGATTACGGCCATCAAAAATAACCGGCGCCTGCAACGCCGAAGCAATCAGGCCGAAGTCCGGTGAACGGAATTCCTTCCACTCCGTGCAGATAACCAGTGCATCTGCGCCTTTCAGGGCCTGTTCTTTGGTACCACACAGGGTCAGCTCTTTCTGGTCACTGTAAATACGCTGGGTTTCGTTCATGGCCTCCGGGTCAAACGCCTGAACGCTGGCCCCGGCTTTCCACAGGCTTTCCATCAGCGTACGCGAAGATGCTTCACGCATATCATCGGTGTTCGGCTTGAAAGCGAGCCCCCAAAGCGCAATGGTTTTGCCCTTCAGGTCACTGCCAAAGTAGTGGCTGATCTTGTCAAACAACACGTGCTTTTGTGCGTAGTTAACCGCCTCAACGGCGTTCAGAAGGCGGGCATCGTAATCACAATCGCGCGCGGTGCGGGCCAGTGCCTGAACGTCTTTGGGGAAACAGGAGCCACCATAACCGCAGCCGGGGTAGATGAAGTGGTAGCCAATGCGGGGGTCTGAACCAATACCACGGCGCACAGCCTCAATGTCTGCGCCCAGACGTTCGGACAAATTGGCAATCTCGTTCATAAAGCTGATTTTGGTTGCCAGCAAGGAATTGGCAGCGTACTTGGCAAGCTCCGCAGACCGGACATCCATGAATATCATACGATCATGAGACCGGTTAAACGGGTAGTACACTTCCCGAAGAATATCGGCGGCTTTATCGCTGTCTGTGCCAATAACAATGCGGTCTGGCTTCATGAAGTCATTAATTGCCGCTCCTTCCTTGAGAAACTCAGGGTTGGAGACCACATCAAATTCCAGTTCAAGGTTCCGGCTGTCGAGTTGTGCGCGAACCGCAGCCTTTACTCTGTCGCCGGTTCCTACGGGCACCGTCGACTTATCCACTATAACCTTGTACTCATCCATATACTGGCCGATAGACCTGGCAACGGCGGTAACGTACTGGAGATCGGCAGAGCCGTCTTCATCGGGAGGTGTACCCACGGCAATAAACTGCAATGTGCCGTGCTTTACCGCCACTTCGGTATCGGTTGTAAACGACAGCCGGCCAGCCTCAACCGTATGCTTCACGATGCTCTCAAGACCGGGCTCATAAATGGGAATCTGCCCGTTGATCAGTTTATTAATTTTTTCCTGATCAACATCCATGCACAAAACATGATGCCCGACATCCGCCAGACAAGCGCCCGTTACCAGGCCAACGTAGCCGGTACCAAAAATCGTAATATTCATTCGTTAAGTCTCAATTAATATCATCAGAGGGTGAAAGCGAAGTTCAGTGGGTGCCTTCCCTTTTTTTGGTTTGCCAGACTTGTTCCCAGGCCAGAGCCGTACTAACAATGGTATTCAGGTCATCAAAATCCGGAGCCCACCCCAGGGTTTCTTTAATGCGGGTGTTATCGGCCATCAGCGCGGCCGGATCTCCGGCCCGGCGGCCGGTTTCCGTTACCGGGAAATCCATATCGGACTGCTGCTTAACCACATCAATCACTTCCTGAACCGTAAAGCCACGACCATAACCGCAGTTCAGAATTCTGGATTCACCGCCACGGGCCATATAGTCCAGCGCCATTACATGCGCTTTGGCAAGGTCTTCCACGTGAATGTAATCACGAATACAGGTGCCATCGCGGGTTTCATAATCGGTGCCAAACACGCTCATGCCGTCACGCTGCCCTGTGACACACTCGCAGGCCACCTTGATCAGATGGGTAGCTTCTGGTGTTGCCTGGCCCAGCAAGCCATCCGGGTTGGCACCGGCCACATTAAAGTAACGCAGAATCACGTAGTTAAGGTCTGTTGCGGCGGCAAGATCAGTGATCATGCGCTCGCTCATCATTTTAGAAGCACCGTAGGGGTTAATCGGCGCCAGTGGCAGGTCTTCGGTCAGCACGGTCTGTTCCGGCATGCCGTATACAGCCGCCGTTGAGGAAAAGACCATGTACGGAACCTTGTGCTCCTCTACCGCCTGTAGCAGATTAAGCGTGTTCCGGGTGTTGTTCCCGTAGTATTTAAGAGGGTTGGTTACCGATTCCGGAACCACAATATTGGCAGCAAAGTGCAGTACGGCTTCAAACCTGTGACGGGCAAACAGAGCATCAATGGCAGCTTTATCACCAAGATCGCCAACAACCAGTTCACCGGCAGTTACTGCCCAGCGGTACCCGGTTGAGAGGTTATCGAACACCACAATGTCATGGCCAGCCTGCCCCAGTTGGCGTACTACATGGCTACCAATATATCCGGCTCCGCCGGTAACGAGGACTTTCATGGCCTGCTACAGCTCCTTCCCTGAACGTTGGTTACGCTGGCGCCGTATCTGTTGCCGTCGCCAACTGAAAAATTCGCTTATTTTCGTGCTGCACTGGCCCTGAAGAACACCGGAGGTGACAGCTACCTGCCAGTTAAGGTGCGGTTCTTCCAGTGTTCTTCGGGCAGATTCCACGGCACCCGCCTTAGGCTCAGTCGCCCCGTAAACCAGACGGCTGATGCGACCGTGAACAATCGCGCCCACGCACATGGTACAGGGCTCTAGTGTGACGTACAGAGTTGCGCCGGACAATCGATAGTTCCCAACACGGGCGGCAGCGTCCCGCAATGCACGTATTTCTGCATGAGCCGTGGGATCGCACCCGGTAATCGGCTGGTTAAAACCCGCACCGATTTCCCGGCCAGCATACACCACAACGGCACCAACCGGCACTTCCCCCGCACTTGCTGCCTGGCTGGCCAGCTCCAGGGCCCGCCCCATCCAGTATTCATCATTTTTTTCAATATCTGGCATAGGGTCGCTTACTCTGCAGTTCGTCGTGCAGGATGATATCAGCCACCATTTTGTTGGCAAGGATCAAACGGTTATTGCCAGGTGCATTTCCGGCCTTCAACGGTTGTTTCACCACCTGCTCTTGCGGTTACTTCACTCGGAACTAGCTTTTCCCTGTATGTCTGTTCATTTCATCCACCGCCATGGTGGCATGAGCATAAACGGCACCCGCCCGCATTTCAGCCGCCACCCAGATGGCTTCCATTATCTCTTCTTCAGTTGCACCTTTGCGTAATGCCGCCGGTGTATGGCCACGAATACAGTACGGGCACTGCGTCACATGGGCTACAGCCACAGCAATCAACTGTTTGGTTTTCTCATCCAGCGCCCCGGCCTTGAATACGGTTTTACTGAAATGTTGCCAGGCGTCCATACTATCCGGCGCAAGGCGGGTTCTCTTGTCCGCAATCTCGCGGGTTGCTTTGGGGTACATGCCAGAATTTTCCATGATATCCATCCTTTGTGATCGGTGGGTTATTGCTGTGACCAAAAGCCGGAGGAAAAGTGCTCCACACGCGCACTAAAATGAAGCACCAAGAAGAGTAAACGCCCTTCGGCAAGAACCGTCAACGGATGCCTGGATGAAGATCAAGTGGAAACCCTTGCCATAACTGACAGAGGAAATAACGTGCTATGCACGCAGGTCGGCGGCTGAGAAAGTGCGCGGGGTACACAGGATGATGGCCAGTGATTCGGCATTGGACGCGTTGAACACCGCCCCGAAAAATGCAGCACCAAGGCTCTGGCCAAGGTAACGTGAAAAGATATTTGTGCCAGTCACAACACCGCGATTACTCCAGTCAACGGTCGACTGTACACCCACCAACAGCGGCGTCGACAACAAACCGAACCCGGCACCGAGCACAACCTGATCCACGGCCA
>CAYUTG010000064.1:0-13409 GCA_964447555.1 uncultured Marinobacter sp. | reverse complement strand
AAGGCATTGCCGAGATTATTATCGGTAAGCAGCGGAATGGCCCGATTGGCACTCTGCGCCTGGCCTTTATAGGCAAGTACACCAAGTTTGAAGACCTGGCGCATGGAGATTACGGCGATTATGGTGGAGATTACTGATGCCAAGAAGTACGGTTGCGCGGATTGATCTGGACGCACTGCGCCAGAATTACGGTGTGGCCTGCGAGCGGGCTGGCCCTGCGCAGGCGATGGCGGTGGTCAAGGCTGACGGCTATGGCCATGGCATTGTCCCGGTTGCCAGAGCGCTGGCCGCTGTTGCGCCGAAATACGCCGTCGCCTGTCTGGCTGAGGCCGTCGCAATACGGGAGGCCGGGATAACCCAGCCTGTGGTGTTGCTGCAGGGCGTGCATGCGCGTGAAGATCTGGATGTCTGTGTGCAAAAAAGGTTCGAGCCAGTGCTGCACAGTGCCCAACAGCTAAGCTGGCTGGAGCAGGCAAAGGCGCACCCGGTATTCTGGCTGAAGGTAAATAGTGGAATGAACCGGCTAGGGTTTCGTCCCGGTGAGATGGCTGGCGTTATGGACAGGGTAGAGGCCTGCGATGCCCGGCCATCACTGATGGGGTTTGTTACTCACTTCGCCTGCGCGGATGATGTTAATAACCCGGCGACGGCCCGGCAAACCGAGCGGTTTGTGCAGGGTACGGCACGCTGGCCGGAACTATTGCGTAGTGTTGGCAACTCCGCAGCCCACTTCATTCCCGGGCAGCCTCTGTTTGACTGGAGTCGTCCGGGCATCATGCTTTATGGTGGCTCGCCGGTGCTGGGCCAGACAGGGCCTGAGCTGGGGCTGGCTCCGGTCATGTCGCTGGAAGCCCCGATTATTACCACGAGAGTCGTTCATGCTGGCGAATCGGTAGGCTATGGCGCCCGCTGGGTGGCCGATACAGACACCCGCATGGGCATGGTTGCCGTTGGCTACGGAGATGGTTACCCACGCCATGCCGGCACAGATACGCCGGCTGCGGTCAACGGCCAGAGAATTCGCCTGATAGGTCGTGTATCCATGGATATGCTGGCAGTTGATCTGAGCAACGCACCGGATGCCGGGGAAGGCGATATGGTTGAGCTCTGGGGCCGCACCGTGGGTGTGGATGAGGTATCGGCCTGTGCCGGAACTATCTCATACGAGTTGCTTACCGGTATTACCGCCAGGGTGCCCAGAGCTTATCATTAAGCGGGTTGTTGTCCGTTAACCCGCCGGTTCCGGCTCGTGGATGATTTCTTCGATAAAGTTCAGAATGGCGACAAGGCTTTTATCATCCAGTTTTTTCAGAACCTTATGAATAACCATCTTGCTGCCCTTAAGCATGCTGCCAATGCCGACTTTGGCCATGCCCATCATCATGTTGCTTGCTCTCAGGCGGCGTAGTGGCTCAAGAAAGAAGAAATCCAGGCCGGCTTCTGTCAGTTCCACAATCAGCCCGTACAGTTTGTCGATGGCCTCCCGGTCCGCGGTACCCCGTTCCCGGAGTTCGTTGACGGTGTTGAGTGCACGGGTGCGAAGTGCGTCTGGAATCGGCGCTACAATGTGGCTCTGTTGTTTCAGCATGTCGAATCCTGTTGTTGTATGCTCTTGAGCAGTATGACGAAAATATAAGCCGCCTGTTGTTCGGGTGGAATGCTATTGTATGGATCGGTTACAGGAAGCCATTGGCCTGACGGGTTTCCGGGTTCCGTCACATCAGTAATACCGTGGAGGCATTGAACGCTTGTGCATGTGCTTGTAGTTCACGATTACAGCCCGCTGGGGAGGATTCTTCTGGAGCGTCTGCGTCTGACATCTCTGGATGTCAGCCCGCTGCTTATCAGCGATCTGGGCAGTGTTAACCTGAACGCTCTGGACAGCTGGATTCCTGACGATACCGACCTGATTGTTAATGCGCTCTGGCTGGCAGACCCCGAGGTGGCTGAAAATGACCCTGAAGGCACTCACCTGGCGGCATTTTCACTGCCGGTAGCCCTGGCGGAATTTGCCGGGGACCGCAATATGGCGTTATTTCAGCTGTCTTCGTGTTATGTGTTTGATGGTCGTAAACAAACGGGTTATATCACCTCTAACCCCGGGCAGCCATTCAATGAACTTGGCAACTGGCAGTGGGAGTGTGAACAGGCGTTGCGTACGCTGTTACCCCGGCACCTCATTCTGCGCACAGGCTGGAGCCTTGCCCGCTTTATTCGCCAGGTACAGACCAGTACAGCGGCCGGTGAAATACTTTCACTGCCAGGCCGTTGCCGGGGCCAGCCGGTCGCAGTGAGAGACCTTGCCAGGGTGATGACGGCGGTTATCCTGCAACTGGATTGCGGTGCAGAGGTATGGGGAACCTATCAGTACGCGGGGGCTGAAGAAATCAATCTGTATGAGCTTGGGCTCGCCATTGCTGGCCTGCCCGGTATTCCGGAAACTATCCGGGTGGTTGATGAGGTGCCTGATTGGGGGCACCTGGAACCGCTGAACACAACACTCGTCTGTACCAAGATCCGCAACACCTTTGGCATTAAACAATTACCTTGGCGTTCGGGGCTGGCGGATGAGTTGGCTATGCTCAAACAACCGGATAACCGGGATGCGGAAAGAACACCGGCCGGGTAGGGTGGCTTTGCGCCCGCCGACCGGTTAATTCTGGCGGGCGTGGTGATCCCGGGTAATTGCCTGAAGTGCTGCCAGGTCCATCAGGTTTATTTCACGCCCGTGAGCTTTGATAAGGCCCTGATTCTGAAACCGGGTAAATACCCGGCTAACGGTTTCCACAGCCAGCCCGAGAAAGTTTGCGATGTCGTTGCGGGCCATGGGCAGGGTGAACTGGGTGCCGGACATCCGCCGGCGCTGAAAGCGTGTAGACAGCGATAGTAACAGCGTGGCGATACGCTCTTCCGCGGTATTCTTGCTCAACAGCATGGCCAGTTGCTGGCTGTTCTGAATTTCCTGGCTCATCAGGTGATACATGTGGTGCTGTAGTTCAGGAAGCTTCCCTGTCAGTTCTTCCAGTTTTTCGGCTGGAAACTCACAAACACTGGTTCGCTCAAGCGCTTTGGCGGAACTGGCATAATGCTCGCGGCCCAGGCTGTCCAGGCCTACGATCTCACCAGGCATATAAAACCCGGTAACCTGCTCTTCCCCGGATTCCGTGATAATTGAGGTTTTAACTGCGCCACTTCGAATGGCAAAGCAGGCCCGGTACGGCGTACTCTGGCCAAAGATGTGATCGCCCCGGTTGTAGATCCGGCCCTGCTGAACAATGTCTTCCAGGCTGCCAAGGTCGTTTTCATCGAGGGCAAGTGGCAGGCACAGATTGCTCAGGGAGCACTGCTGGCAGGACGCCTTAAGTGGCGAGGCCGCCTGTTGGAATCGAATAGCGTGAGACATGACAGAGAGTGCCCGGTTTGATCCAAATCAAAACGCTACCTTAATATGGATGGTGCGCTTTGCCAACCGCCAAAACCGGGCATCTGTACTTATAGCTTTTCAAAAACCAGCGATGCGTTAGTGCCACCAAAACCAAAGCTGTTAGACATCACGGTGGTTAAATCCGCGTCCACGGCTTTCGGCCCAACCAGTGGCATGTTGCCGATTTTTTCATCCACGTTTTCAAGGTTGGCGGTGCCGGCAATGAACCCGTTTTGCAGCATCAGCAACGAATAGATGGCTTCGTGTACGCCAGCGGCACCGAGAGAATGCCCGGTCAGGGACTTGGTGGATGAAATGGCCGGTGCATCATCGCCAAACATATTGCGGACAGCGCCCATCTCAGCAACATCACCAACCGGGGTGCTGGTGCCGTGGGCATTAATGTATTGCACTGTGCCACGGGTGGTTGCCATGGCCTGGCGCATACAACGCTGAGCACCTTCGCCGGAAGGGGCCACCATGTCATAGCCGTCCGAAGTGGCGCCGTACCCTGTCAGTTCGGCAATAATGGTTGCACCACGCTGTTTGGCGTGCTCCAGTTCTTCGAGTACCAGCATGCCGCCGCCACCGGCAATGACAAATCCGTCACGACCGGTATCGAACGGACGTGATGCGGTTTCCGGTGCATCGTTATATTTGGTGGAAAGCGCGCCCATGGCATCGAACATCATGGTGAGGCTCCAGTCTTCTTCTTCGCCACCACCGGCAAAGACTATGTCCTGTTTGCCCGCCTGGATTTGTTCCATCGCATGGCCGATGCAGTGGGCACTGGTCGCACAGGCCGACGACATGGAGTAATTCACGCCTCGAATCTTGTAGGCGGTCGCCAGACAGGCGGAGACAGTACTGGTCATAATGCGCGGAACCATATAAGGCCCGATGCGCTTTACGCCTTTCTCGCGCATGATATCGGTGGCTTCGACCTGGCTGGAGCAGGAGGCACCGCCAGAGCCGGCAATCAGGCCCGTCCGGTCACTGGAAACCAGACCGTCAGTCAGGCCTGCCTGAGCAATGGCTTGTTCCATAGACAGGTAGCTGTACATGGCTGCCGGGCCCATGAACCGGCGAACCTTGCGATCAATCACCGACGTATCTACATCCGGAGAGCCAGCAACCTGGCTGCGAAACCCTTTCTCTTTGTAGGTCTCATTAAAGCGGATGCCTGATGCCCCGGTTTTCAGGCTGTTCAGAACCTCATCAAGGGAGTTCCCAAGGCAGGAAACAATACCCATACCTGTGACGACAACGCGTCTCATACATTTCTCCTTTCGGCATCGCAGCAGGCTACGGTGCCATGTGATCAACAGTATTTATAACAGTGTAGGCCTTTTGGCCCGGGTATGATATTTGACCTTGGTAAGAGACGGCTAAGCCCCCCCGTCACTACCAGCGGCCTGTACTTCCTGTTCAATCAATGCCGGTGTTTCCAGTGAAATGCGCCCGAGTGTGCCGGCCCGGAATTCGTTCACCAGAACTTCCGAGACTTTATGCAGGTCGGGAATGCCGCCCCGGCCGAAAAACCGGCGTTTTTCCGCAATGCCATCCATCAGGGCCAGCCCGTTCTCAGGCAGGGTCTGGAAGTTGTAGCGTGCCATGACCAGATCAGGGTAGGCCTGCAGCAGGTAATCGGCTTCAAACAAGGCGATGTCTTCGAAATCAAGCACCGCACTGCGAATGGCACCGGTAATGGCCAGCCGGTAGCCGCAGGCTTCGGGAGACAGTTTGGGCCAGAGAAAGCCCGGCGTATCGTACAGCAGGATATTTCCCGGTAATTTAATGGCTTGCTGGGCCCGTGTTACGGCTGGCTCGTTGCCGGTTTTCGCGGCAGGGCGGCCAGCAAGCGTATTGATGATGGTCGACTTCCCGACATTCGGGATGCCCAGGATCATAACCCGAAGAGCGCTCTTCTGGCGGTCATGGTCCGGAGTCATTTCCTCCGCCAGTTTCAGTATGCCCAGGGCTTCGCCGCGCTGGTTGTGGGTGAGTGTGATGGTTCGGACACCACGCTCCTTTTCCAGCCAGGTCTGCCATTGCTCCGTGACAGCCGGGTCTGCCAGGTCCCGCTTGTTCAGAACCCGGATGATGGGTGTGTCTCCACGCAGTGAGGGCACCAGCGGGTTCTCGCTGCTGAACGGAATGCGCGCATCCAGCACCTCAATAATGAGATCCATTTTTGGCATTGCCTGTTTGATCTCCTTCCGGGCTTTATGCATGTGCCCTGGAAACCAGTTAATGGCCATTGTTTGCGCTCCGCGTGGTGATGGGGAGGGCCATTATGAAGGGGAATGAATAAACTTTCACACTTGTTTAAACCTGCTGGTATGGCTGGCTACAAGCAAAGATTGTGAGACGTATGTATAAAAAAAGGGGGTGTCGGGGTGAAAAATGACATCGGGATGCTTTAGGGTGTGGCCTGAGCATTGAAATCACTGACTACTGGCGGTGTTTAAACCTGACCGCCCCTCGAATGGAGAATTTTATGAAGTTTGCAAAACTGTTTGGTTCTGCTCTTGTTGTGATCAGCCTTTCTATGCCAGCGCTGGCTCAGCAAGCACCAGGCAGCCAGCCGGATCAGGTTGATCAGTTGGCAAAAATGGTTGGTTTGTCAGACGATCAGAAAACCGAGATTCGCGGCATTATTGATGAAATACAAGGTGAAATCGGCGAATTGCAAGCCGAAGCGCGCGGGCTTCAGCAACAAATGCAGGCTGAGATAAAGCCGGATTACGACGAAGACGCTATCCGTGAAAACGGGGAGAAACTGGGTGATGTGACCGGAGAGATAGCGGCACTGTCTGCAATTATGCAGGCAAAGGTAGACGGTGTATTTACGGATGAGCAGCGGGATGCTCTGGATCAGCGTATGGAGCAAATGCGCCAGCAACGCCAGATGATGCAGCAGGGCCAGTAATCTGCGCTTTACCGCTATAGCGGTTGGTATTCAGGCAGAGCAGTGCGCCGCCAGGTGCGCACTGCTCTGAATTCAACCCACTAATCAGAAGTACAGGTTGAACATGACGTTAGCGGTGCCCAGCTCGAACGTTGTGTCGCAAGTACCACAACCCTTGTCGGCAATTTCTGCACCAATCTGACCGCTGACGGAAATACCGTCAGTAATCATGGCCTCTGCACCAAAGAATGCACCAATGCCGAAACCGGTATCGGCAGCATTAACGATGCCTGCAGCGGCACCCGCGAAGGGGCGTATACGGTTAGAAAGGTCGCCCAGATACAGGCGTGCACCGCCACCGACGGCAAACAAAGTGTCGTCACCATAAACAGCTTCGTCGTCGATAACGGAGACATAACCGAATGGCAGCAGCTTGTCGTTGGCTTTAAAGCCGATCATGTAAGAGGGGGCCGTTACCGTGCTAAAGGTGCTCTCAAATGGATTGAAACCCATCATGATGTTATTGGATTGAGATTCCTGGGCGGATGCCATTCCGGCAGACAGGATGGAGGTGGCTGCAGTTGCCGCAACCAGGCAAGATTTCAGTGAGAAACGTTTCATTTTCAGAATTCCATTCTTTGCTATTGATTTGATAACCGAAGCCGTTGCGATCTTGCGAACAGGGACTCTCCGGATGACGGGCTGCTACACAGGAAGCAGCACCGGTGAATTCTCAATGCTTTGGCAATAAAAGGCAAGGTGGGCATGCAGGCCGGCCCGGATGGACCTGTTGTTGTGCGAGCATCAGTCAACGCTAACGTTTGAAGCTGCCTCTTCCAGAGAGCCAATCAGGTGTTTCAGGCGCAGGCTCATATCGGCGCTCTCGGCAAGCTGCGTTACCATATTCAGGGTGGTTTCCCGTATACCCTGAACGTCTGCCAGGACATCATCTGTGCCGGCCGTCTGGTGAGCGGATACGCTGGCTATCTCCTGATTGGCTTCATTGATTCGGGACACAACGTCGGTAATGGCTTCCAGGGCCTGGCGGCCTTCCTCGGAAGCTTCAACACAGCGAGTAGCGTCGTCAGAGCTGGCAGTCATTTGTTGTACCGAGGTATCCATGGCTGCGAGCAAGCGGTCAATTGTGCCCTGTATCTGGTCCGTGGAATCCTGCACCCGTTGCGCAAGGTTACGGACTTCATCGGCAACGACCGCAAAACCGCGCCCCTGATCGCCAGCCCGGGCCGCCTCAATGGCTGCATTCAGTGCCAGCAGGTTGGTTTGTTCGGCAATTCCCTTTATCTCGGCAATTGCGTGGCTTATTTCGTGGCTGTTTTCTGCCAGAGACTCCACACTGCTGGCAGAGCTTTGGATAACATCTGCCAGTTTGCGAATGCTGTCTGCGCTGTGCTGAACCCGGGCACTGCCATGGACGGCCGCGTGCCGGGCTTCTCCTGACAACGTTTCGGCAATGCTGGCCTGTTCGGCAATGCCTGTGAAACTCTGCAGCATGGCTTCAATAGATTCGGCCGAGCGCTCTGCTCCGGTTTGCTGGCGGGCAAGCTCATCCCGGCGCGATTCCGCCGCCGTGGTTAGCTCATGTACCTCATTGTGCAGGCGTTCAATGGCCTCTTTCATGCTTCTGACCACGGCAACGGTGCGGTCCTGCATGGCATTGAATGCCCCGGCCATTTCACCGATTTCGTCGGTAGAGTCAACGTCTGCGCGCTGACTCAGGTTCCCGGAGTTCTGAACAGACACCATTGTGTCTTTCAGGCGGTTAATGTGCCTTTCGATGAAGGAAATCAGCAACTGGGAACCCGCCATCTCCAGAACCATCAACAAGGCGACAACCCATGCAAAGTCAGCGGCCGTTTCAGAAAAAACCTGGCTGAAAGACTGTGCGCTTTGCTCTGCAAGCGTGTCCATGGCATAGAGCACCAGCAGGCACAGCACTACAAACACAACGATGTTCAGCAGCCAGAACTTGTATTTCAGCCGGGCATTACGTAGCAATGTCAGCATGTGGGATCTCAATCGACCGGTGTCACCGGAATTTTGATAATGTTGGACGGCTGTGGCACGTCCGGGGTATCAAGGCCCAGGTTGTTTTTATCAAACACCCGGTCTGCGCGATAACTGGAGCGAACCATAGGCCCTGAAGCCACTTCCATGAATCCTTTTTCCAGACCAATGTCGCGGAAGCGATTAAATTCCTCTGGCGTTACGTAGCGCTCTACTGGCAGGTGGTTCGGCGTAGGGCGGAGATACTGGCCAAGCGTCAGGATGTCTACCCCGATGGCGCGCAGGTCGTCCATGGTTTCCAGAATTTCTTCTTCCGTTTCACCCAGCCCAAGCATCAGGCTGGTCTTGGTCAATACCTTTGGCCGGTGTTGTTTTGCGTGATTCAGAACGTTCAGGGTTTTCTCGTACCCGGCCCGTGGGTCTCGCACCCGGCTGGTCAGACGTTTAACGGTTTCAACGTTCTGGGCAAATACGTCCAGCCCTGAGTCAACCACTCGTTCCACGTGCGCCATAACCGCGTCGAAATCCGGCGTAAGGGCTTCAACGGCAACCTTGGGGGTGCGCTCTTTAATGGCTCGGACGCAGGCGGCGTAGTGAGACGCACCACCATCATCCAGATCGTCCCGGTCTACGGACGTCAGAACAATATACCGAAAGCCCATCAGCTCAAAAGATTTTGCCGTATTGGCGGGTTCTTCATGGTCAAGCCAGCCGTTGGGGTTGCCAGTGTCTACCGCACAGAACTTGCAGGCGCGGGTGCAGACCGAGCCCATCAGCATGATGGTTGCAGTTCCGGCAGACCAGCATTCGCCAATATTGGGGCAGTGCGATTCTTCGCACACGGTGCTGAGACGGTTGTCCTTGACGTTCTTGCGTACGGCTTCGTACCGTTCACCGCCCGGCATGCGGGCCCGGAGCCAGCGTGGCTTGCGTTCTGAGGGCTGAGTGTCGGCTTTGGTGCCGGAGGATTGTTTGATGCCGTCTTTGATGGCCGAGAAGCCGTGCTCATTGCGGAATTTGGAACCACTGGTAATGCGGGGTTTTGCGCTGTCGCTCATTGCAACTGGACTCTTATTTTTGCCGGGGGAGTACTAAAGAGTAATCGCCGGCAACGAGAGTTACAAGGCAGGTAAGGGCAATCACGAGGGTGCCGGGTACGACTTTCGGCGTACCCGGCTGTGCCCGTCAGGTGCTTATCAGGCCTGCGCAGCGTCCAGCGCCTGGCTGATATCGGCAATGATGTCATCAATGTGCTCAATGCCAACCGAGATGCGTATCAGGTCTTCGCTGACACCGGCATTTTTAAGCTCTTCCGGGTTCAGCTGGCGGTGAGTGGTGCTGGCGGGGTGGCAGGCCAGTGATTTGGTATCACCAATGTTCACCAGACGATAGATCATGTTCAGCGCATCAATGAATTTACCACCGGCTTCCAGCCCCCCCTTAATGCCAAAGCTCAGAATGCCTGAGGCCTTGCCTCCGCAAATCTTCTCGCAGGTGGCCTTATACGGGCTGCTATCCAGTGTGGCGTAGTTCACCCACTCGACGGCGGGGTGGTTTTGCAGAAACTCTGCAACCTTCTCTGAGTTTTCGCAGTGGCGTTCCATACGCAGGGCCAGAGTCTCCAGGCCTTGCAGAATCAGGAAGGCATTAAACGGAGACAGGGCGGCCCCAGTGTTGCGCAGTGGCACCACACGGCACCGGCCTATAAAGGCTGCGGCACCCAGCGCTTCGGTATAGACAACACCGTGGTACGAAGGGTCTGGCTCATTCAGCATTGGAAACTTATCAGCGTTGGCTTTCCAGTCGAATTTACCGGAGTCGACAACAATGCCGGCAATGGTGGTGCCATGGCCGCCGGCGTATTTGGTCAGCGCGTGAACAACGATGTCTGCTCCGTGCTCAATGGGCCGGCACAAAACGGGGGTGGCAACGGTGTTGTCGACAATCAGGGGGACACCATGCTTGTGAGCGATCTCGGCCCAGCGGGCGATATCAACCACGTTGCCGGCCGGGTTACCGATGGATTCGCAGAACAGGGCCCGGGTGTTTTCATCAATGGCGTTTTCAATCGCCTCAAAATCGTCGTGGCGAACCATGCGGCAGGTAATGCCCTGGTTTGGCAGCGAGTGGGCAAACAGGTTGTAGGTGCCACCGTAAACCTGGCTGGTGCTGACAATATTGTTGCCAACTTTGCAGATGGTCTGCAGCGCATAGGTGATGGCAGACATGCCTGAAGCCAGCGCAAGCGCACCAATGCCGCCTTCCAGTTGCGCCATCCGCTCTTCAAGTATCGCATTGGTGGGGTTCATGATGCGGGTGTAGATATTGCCTTCTACTTTCAGGTCAAACAGATCTGCACCGTGCTGGGTGTTATCGAAGGTATAGGACGTGGTCTGATAAATAGGCGTGGCGGCGGCTTTGGTCGTTGGGTCGCCGCTGAAGCCGTCGTGAATAGCCAGGTTTTCGAGTTTCATTGTACTTTCCTTGCTAGCGAGTGGTTTGAATGAGCGGGTGATTCCCACAGTATGCCATAGTGTACAAAATCGTTGGACTGGCAGGTGAATGACCGCCTGTTCGTTCTGCAAATGGCTCAGCCGGATGCCAGTGTAACCCTGTTGATGCAAGAAGGGCGCACTCATCCAGGCCTGTTGTGCTATTCTTCCTCGCACTTTTAGTGGTGTACAGGGTCGTTTGTACCGTGAGAGTCCTTCCGATAGTTCAGATTATTGGTTTTTTGCTGATTCTGCTCAGTTTTCTGATAACACTTCCCGTTAATTTACTTATTTTCAGTGAAACGCCTGATCAGTGGGCTTTTGTGAAGTCCGCACTGATTTGTTTTATTGTTGGCTTCGTCTGCTTTGTGATCACCGGAAGGAAACGCCGCGGGCTCAAACAGCGGGAAATGTTTCTGCTGACGGTGTCGTCCTGGGTTGTTATCCCGGTTTTCTCAAGCTTCCCCCTGTTGCTCAGTGACCTGAACCTGTCCGTAACCGATGCGTTTTTTGAAAGCATTTCGGGTGTGACAACCACAGGCTCAACCATTTTTACCGGCCTTGATGATATGCCTGCCGATATTCTGCTATGGCGGTCGATTATGCAGTGGATGGGAGGCATTGGCATTATCGGTATGGCGGTGGCCATTCTGCCGTTTCTGCGCATTGGTGGTATGCGGCTGTTCGCTACCGAGTCGTCAGAATGGACCGAAAAAGCCGTGCCCCGCACCAACCGCCTGGCCCGGGGCCTGGTGCTGAGCTACCTGGTGATAACCGTGGGCTGTGTCGGTGTTTACTGGTTGTTGGGGATGGACTTGTTCAATGCGGTCAATCATGCCTTAACGACCGTCTCCACCGGGGGGTATTCCACCTCAGACCATTCCATGGGGCAGTTTGACAGCGGTGCCATTCTGCTGGCGTCGTCGTTGTTCATGATGCTGGGTGGCGTTCCGTTTTTTCTGTTTGTGCGACTGCTTAACGGCCAGTATCTGCCTTTGTTCAGGGATAAGCAGGTGCAGTTCTTTCTGCAGTTTCTGGTTGTGGTTTCGCTGGTGATTGCCGCTTACCGGGTGTTGACCGACCACACACCGGTATTTGATGCCTTCGTTCATGCGCTGTTCAACGTGACATCGGTAGTGACAACCACCGGCTATGCCAGCGAGGATTACACCCTGTGGGGGCCGCTGGTGGTGGTTATTTTCTTCTTTCTGACGTTTGTGGGCGGGTGTTCCGGCTCTACCAGTGGCGGGATGAAAATGTTCCGGTTTCAGTTGTCCATGCTGCTGCTGAAGGAGCAGCTCATTCGCCTGCTGCACCCGAATGCTGTTATGGGGCGCCGCTATAACGGGCGGGTTATCAGTGATGAAATTGTTGCCTCGTCGGTCGCTTTTTCGTTTATCTTTCTGGCAACCCTGGCACTGGCTGCCGCCATTCTGGCCGCGCTGGGGCTGGACCTTGTGACCAGCCTTACGGGTGCGGCCACGGCGTTATCCAATGTCGGGCCGGGGCTGGGTGACATCATCGGGCCGGCAGGGCAGTTTCAGCCGCTGCCTGATGCTGCGAAATGGGTGCTGATGGTTGTGATGCTGCTTGGCCGGCTGGAGCTTCTGAGTGTATTTGTTCTGTTTTCACCGTACTTCTGGAGAGCCTGATGCGCGCCGGAGTTACCGTCAGTGATATCAGTTGTCCGCGTACCCGCGTTCTGGCAGGTCAGGGTCCGGAAACACAACGTCGTAGCACCAGGTAAAGGCGAACGCGTACACCAGATAAAAAACAACAAAAGAAATATCGACAATCAGGGCATCCAGAACGCTTATTTCCATCCACCAGGCAATAATCGGCAGGAAGGCGATCATCAGCCCGGTTTCAAAACTGATGGCGTGCAGAAAGCGAACTTTAACGGACTTGCGGGTGCTACCGGTCAGCCGTTTCAGGCTGTGATCAAATCCCAGATTGAACAGGTAGTTCCAGCAGGTCGCCATTGTTGCGCCTATCAGCCCGAGAACACCGGTCTCTTTGAGTGGGAAGTGAAAAATAAACGCAGCGAGAGGGACTGACAGTAACAAGCCGATTGTTTCAAATAAAACGGCTTGCCGGCCTCTGTCTTTGCTGGTTCGCATAACAGCGCTCCGTTGCTGCTACGGGTCGTCCCGCATTCATTCCCGGAGTGGGTGAGGTCGTCCTCAACATGTGATGGTACTGAAGCAGTGCCTCAGTCGTAAAATGCCGGCACGGGCATAAAATGCCCACACTGGAAAAAAGAAAGGCCGCTGAGTGAGCGGCCTGTTCCTGGAATACTGGTAGCAAGGGGCGGGTTCGAACCGCCGACCCCGGCATTATGAGTGCCGTGCTCTAACCAACTGAGCTACCTTGCCACGTCGTTTCGGGCAACGCCCTGAACGAGGCGCGTATTTTCAGTATTTGCGCCCCCTCTGTCAAGGCTTGGGGCGGAAATTTCCCCCGGAACCTAAACGTTAAACCGGAAGTGAATAACATCGCCGTCCTGGACGATGTATTCCTTGCCTTCCAGGCGCCATTTTCCGGCGTCTTTGGCGCC
>CAYUTG010000063.1:4815-13520 GCA_964447555.1 uncultured Marinobacter sp. | reverse complement strand
GGGATGGCCCGACCCAAGCGCACAGGGATGTGCTCGTAGCGTTTCCCGAAATACCTTGCCTACCGGCTGACAACTCCAGAGCTCGAATAAAAGCAGGAGGCAAAAACATGGCAACCCGCAACAACATCCTGGAAAAACTCAACGAATGGCTACAGCCAGAAAACTTCCAGGACTATTGTCCCAACGGCCTACAGGTTGAGGGTAAAGACGACATAAACACCATAGTGACCGGCGTAACCGCCTCCCGCGACCTCATTGAAGCCGCCATAGCCGCCTACGCCGATATGCTGATTGTTCATCATGGCTACTTCTGGAAAGGCGAAGACCAGCGCATACAAGGCATGAAACGTAAACGCCTGAAGCGACTGCTGGACAACGATATCAACCTCGTTGCCTACCACCTGCCACTGGACGACCATCCCCAATACGGCAACAACCGCCAGTTGGCCGATATTCTGGGCATTACCAACCCACGCCCGTTAGGCGGACTTGTCTGGGAAGGTGAGCTGCAGGAGTCCATGTCTCCGGAAAAATTCACTCAACACATCGCCAGAGCCCTTCACCGTGAACCGCTGAGAGTCGGCAACGGCAAAGCCGAAATTAAACGAGTTGGCTGGTGCACCGGCGCGGCCCAGGGGTTTATCAATAAAGCACTGGGTGCTGGCCTTGATGCCTACATCAGTGGCGAAATCTCAGAACCCACCACCCATACAGCCAGAGAGTGTGGCATTCACTACTACGCAGCCGGCCACCACGCCACCGAACGGTATGGTGTGAAAGCCCTGGGAGAGGCACTGGCACAAGAGTTTGGTGTCAGCCATCGGTTTATAGATTGCGACAACCCGGTATAGTGTAGAAAGGAGTGGGACTCTGAATAAGGGGTCAGTCTCCCGGTCTGTAGTGCCTGCAATCAGCTCTCGGCGGCTTTATCACCCGACTTAAGTCCAAAATCTTCAGACAAAGTGCCAGACGTCTTGGGCGCATAATCACGGGGCGGCTCATCAACTACTTCCTCAAGGCGCTTCCCGGAGGTCTCCTGCTTCAGTTCCTCCATCCACTCATCATCATTGCAAAGCCGGTTCGCTCCGCGGGCCATGTGCTGGTTCACATCGCGATAGGCATCATTGAACCGACGCAGCAAATGAGCAGACTCCATAAAATGCTCATTCACCTGAGCCTGATAGCGCGTGTACTCGCTCTTCAACTCATCAATCTGCTGTGCTGTACGGCGCTGTCTCAGCGCAGAACCACGCCCTGAGCGGCCAACCAATACCCCGATGACAATGCCAACAACCAGTGCGGCCAGTGCTGCCAGAATCAGGTTTGTCATAAGCTGTGTCGTCCTTTTTCCTTGAAGTGAGCCAAAAGCCCGTACGCTGAGTATAACGCCCTAAGGTCCGTCAGCCCATGCCTGCTTCCTGCGCCAATCGTCGTATTGCTTCAGACCCAGACCGGAGTTTGCACGAATTCTATGGCACAGGCACTCAACGTGGCGAAAAAAACGGAAATGCGCGATAATGTTGCGCCTGTTTTTTGGCCGGATTTATTTTTAACCAGCTTTTGGGAATACCGTAATGACAGCAGCAATGTCCATCGAAACCAGTAAAAGCATGACCCCGTGGACATGTTACCAGAAGGATCTTGAGCGCCCGGAGTTTCAGAAAGATCCGGCGCAGGAAGATGCTGTCAAACGCCTGCAGTCACTGTACGACAAACTGGTTGAAGCAGAAAGTGGTCGTAACAAACCGGTAACCAAACTGCGTCGCAAACTGAAAAAAGGTAAGGAAGAACCCGTTAAAGGGCTGTATTTCTGGGGCGGGGTTGGCCGTGGAAAAACCTATCTGATGGATACCTTCTACGAATCCCTGCCATTTGATCGCAAAATGAGGGTCCATTTCCATCGCTTTATGCAACGGGTGCATAACGAACTGAAAACACTCAAAGGGCAGAAAAACCCGCTCGACATGGTCTCTGCCAGGTTTGCCAAAGAAGTCCGGGTTATCTGTTTTGATGAGTTTTTCGTTTCCGATATCGGCGATGCCATGATTCTTGGCACCTTGATGAAAGGCCTGTTCAGCCGGGGTGTTACCCTGGTGTGCACCTCCAATATCGCCCCGGACGGCCTGTATCAGAATGGCCTGCAGCGCGCCCGTTTTTTGCCGGCGATTGCCCTGGTAAAGAAATACACAGATGTGGTCAACGTGGATGGCGGCACAGACTACCGCCTGCGAACACTGGAGCAGGCCAGGCTATATCATTTCCCGCTGAATGACGAGGCCGAGGCAGATCTGCGCAGAAGTTTCAATGCGCTGGCTGTAGAGAATGCAAAGAGCAGCAAGTCTATGGAAATTAATGGCCGGAAGATTCCCGCACTGGCGCACGCCGACGATATTGTCTGGTTCGATTTCAAAGCCGTGTGTGATGGCCCGCGCAGCCAGAATGATTACATAGAGCTGGCGCGCCAGTTTCACGCCATTATCATCAGCAATGTGCCGGTTTTAGGGGGAGAAAAAGACGACCAGGCCCGCCGGTTCGTTAATATGATCGACGAATTCTACGACCGCAACGTCAAGGTCATCATCTCAGCAGCCGTACCCATCACTGAGCTGTACTCTGGTGGCCGTCTCAGTTTCGAGTTTGAGCGCACCGAATCCCGCCTGCTCGAAATGCAATCTCAGGAATACCTCGAAGCAGCCCACAAATCCTGATTCACCCGGAAAGCCTGAAAAAACCATTAAAACCAAAGTGGTTGCATCCCGGATTGTTGACTATAGTGAATCAGTGCGAGGAACCCGGCGGCAAACGGGATTGTGGGGAGGGTGAGAGCAAAATCATACTTTTGACTGATCAAAGCACTCGACAGCGTTAGCTATAGTGCCAACATCACGGGCACTGTGCATGAAGCCTCCAGACATCGTGAACACCAATAATCAGAGCAGCGACTCAGAACAACAACGGAGTAGCCTTCCAATGACAAGAAAAACTCATCAATGGCAGCGTTGGATCAAATTACCGCTGGCCGTAGCCGTTGCCGCCGGAGTGTCTGGCCAGGCAGCTGCGTATTCATTTTACATGGGCGATGTTGAGGCCCAGATCAACACCACCTTGTCTGCCGGTGTGGGCTGGCGGGTAGAAGATCAGGATAAGCGCCTGATCGCTCAGGGAAACCTGGGGCCAAGCTATACGCCCGGTCAGCCAAATGCCAATATTGGTGCGTCTACAAATAACTACGACGATGGCAACCTGAATTTCGATAAGGGTGATACCTACTCCAAAATCGTTAAGGGCAATACAGAACTGTTTCTGAATTATAACGTCGACAGTGATCTCCTGACCCGTGTGGGCGGTCTGGTGCGTGGCCGCTACTGGTACGATTTTGAACTGAAAGATGAGAACCGGGCAACGGACTTTGTGGGCCAGCAACGCTCGCTGAACAGCGAGGCAAAAGACAACGCATCTGGCGGTGAGTTGCTTGACGCTTACGTATTCTCTGACTGGTATCTGGGTAATGTGCCCCTCAGCGTCCGCTATGGTAAGCAGGTACTGAGCTGGGGCGAAAGTACCTTTATTCAGGGGGGCATTAACACCATTAACCCGATTGACGTGCCGGCATTCCGGGCACCTGGTTCTGAGCTTAAAGACGCGCTGCTCCCTGTGGAAATGTTCTACATGTCTGCGGGCGTTACTGAAAACATTACGCTCGAAACCTTTGTTCAGACAGACTGGGAGCCCGTGCGGCCAGACGATTGCGGTACTTTCTTCTCAACCAACGACTTCGCTGCCGACGGCTGTGGTCCGGTTCTTCTCGCTGGCCAGCTTCCCGACTCTCAGGCGTATAATCAGGGGTTTATTGCGCCTCGTCTGGGCGATAAAGAAGCCGACTCTAAGGACCAGTTCGGGGTGGCTATGCGCTGGTATGTGCCTGCGCTGAACGATTCTGAATTCGGCTTTTACTACATCAAGTATAACAGCCGGTTGCCGTACGTAAGTGGTACAGTGAAGGACTCTTCCAGTCCGTTCCCGTCCTACTTCATTGAGTACCCGGAGAATATTAATCTCTATGGCATCAGTGTTAACACCACGACCCCGGGTGGGTGGTCGCTGGGTGCCGAGTACAGCTACAGAGATAAACTGCCACTCCAGTGGAACGCCTTTGAGCTGATCTTTGGTGGCCTGCAGAAGCGGGGCCCGAATGGAGAAATTCTGAGCAAGCTGGAGCAGAAGCGAATCGAGCAGAACGGAGGTGCCACCCTGCCAGCCGGCTCCGAGGTTGAAGGCTTTGATCGCTATGGCGTATCCCAGGCTCAGTTCACACTGATCAAGTTCTTCGACCAGGTGATGGGTGCCAGCCGGATGACTCTGATCACAGAGTTTGGTGCAACCTATGTGCACGACCTGCCTGATTACGATGAGGCCCGCTACGGCCGCTCTGGTACCTTTGGTATTGGAACCCTCCCTCTTGCTACCGGCGATATCTGTAAAGGCCAGGGCGGAGCACAGGAAAATATCAACACCAACTACTGTAATAACGAAGGCTTCACCACCGATTTCTCCTGGGGTTACCGTGCCCGGCTTGTGTGGAGTTATCCGAATGCCCTGGCGGGAATTAACCTGTCACCTCAACTGGCCTGGAGCCACGACGTGAAAGGCTACAGCCCACAGCCTGGTGGCGCGTTCAACGAAGGCAGCAAGGCTCTCGGTCTTTCCCTGCAGGCGGTTTATCAGAACAAAATTACCGGCAATATCGGTTACACAAACTTTTTCGGTGGCAAACCGTATAACGAGTTAACGGACCGTGATTTTGTGAGTGCCAGTGTTTCCTACTCATTCTGAACCGGAAAGAATTCGTTTAACGAGGTAATTTAAATGAAACTAAACAAGAAGCTACTGGCCACGGGCATACTGGCTGCAGGATTGATTGCTGGCCAGGCCTATGGCGCAGTGTCGGCAGAAGAAGCTGCCAAGCTGGGCAAGTCACTGACCCCCATGGGAGCAGAAAAAGCCGGTAATGGTGGGGCTATCCCTGCCTGGACGGGTGGCATGACCACTCCGCCGGCGAATTACAAGGGCGATGGGATTTACGTAAACCCGTTCCCTGATGAGAAGCCGGAGTTCACGATTGATCAGAGCAACGTTGATCAGTACGCCGACAAGCTTTCTCCCGGCCAGGTGGCAATGATCAAGCATTACGATGATTATTTTCTGCCGGTTTATGAAACCCATCGCACCGCGGTTTATCCGAAAGACATCATGGATCAAACCATAGAGAACGCGACAAAAACCAAGCTGATCAAAGATGGCAACGGCCTGGCTAACTATCAGAATGCAACGCCGTTTCCGATCCCCCAGAATGGCCTGGAGGTTATATGGAACCATATAACCCGTTACCGGGGTGGGTCCGTTCAGCGGAACGTGGGCCAGGTAACACCCACGGCAGACGGCGCCTTCTCTGTGGTGAAGTTTCAGGATGAGCTGACCTGGAGAAGCTATCTGACTGATTACAAGCCAGGTGACGATCCGAACGTTCTGTTTTATTTCAAACAGGCTATCACCGGCCCGGCTCGCCTTGCCGGTAACGTACTTCTGGTACATGAAACCATTGACCAGGTGGCAGAACCTCGCCGTGCCTGGGTTTACAACGCCGGCCAGCGTCGTGTTCGCCGTGCTCCCCAGGTAGCCTATGATGGCCCGGGTACTGCGGCAGACGGTATGCGTACCTCAGACAACTTCGACATGTTCAACGGCGCACCGGACCGTTACAACTGGGAATTGCTCGGCAAAAAAGAAATGTACATTCCGTACAACTCTTACAAGCTGGTAGACCGGAATCTTACCTACGACCAGATCGTTAAAGCGGTCCACATCAATCAGGAATACACCCGGTATGAGCTGCACCGTGTGTGGCATGTGCGCGCAACCCTGAAGAAAGGTGAGCGGCATATCTACGCACAGCGTGATTTCTACATTGATGAGGATTCCTGGCAGGCCGCCATCATTGACCATTACGATGGCCGTGGTGATCTCTGGCGAGTTGCAGAAGCCCACGAAATGCAGTTCTACGATCAGGATGTTCCATGGTACGCCATCGAAACACTGTACGATCTTCTGTCCGGGCGCTATCTGGCAAACGGCCTGACCAATGAAGAGGTTAATCCCTACACCTTTAATGTTAAGAAACAGTCTCGTGATTACACCCCGGCGGCTCTGCGTCGCTCCGGTACACGCTAACCACAAGACCTGAGAATGTCAGATAAAACGGCGGGCCATGTGCCCGCCGTTTTTATATATGCGCCAGGCAGACCTGATCAATCTGTGACCGCTGTTAAAAATCCGCCACCGCATAAAATCCTTTTACGTCAAAATTTTGCAGCTTACCCCTCACTTGGTTTAACCTCTGTATCATACTAAAGGCGTACCCGAAGCAGGTTGCCACTCAAAAGTCAGTGCATAGAGCTATTTTTCGACTGCCAGAACGCATCTCTGGTGTCGGTTTTATACGGGGCAATGCGTGAAATCATTTAATAATGGCTGTGCAGCCAACGATGAATTTCAGTCAGCAAACAAAGGATTGCAGCGCGGAGAACTGGTAAGGGATTTACTAAAACAGCGTGTTCAGATTCCGGTTTTATTAACCGATCCCATTACACGCCCACAACTGGACCAGCGTATTTCTGAAGCTTTGGTGCCCGGAGGTACCCTTCTGGTTGAGGCTCCGGGTGGCTATGGCAAGACCCACGCGGTTGTTGCCGGCCTCAGATCTGCCTGTAGTGAGCTGAGTGCTCTGCGCTGGGTTTCGCTAAACGCCCCAGACAATTCGCCTACTCGTTTCCTGACACTCCTGTCGATAGCATTTGAGCTCCCGGAAGCGTCAGAGAGCAGCCTCCGAAACGGGGCCGGCTTATCAGATGCCCTGGCCATGATGCTGGTTAACCTGAGCCGACAAGCAGATCCCTCTTGCAAGGTTCTTGTTCTTGATAATCTTCATAATTTCAGTAATCCCGCGGTTATTGCTCTGTTGCACCAACTGATTACGGAGCTTCCTGCCAGTCTTTCGGTCGTGTTGATTTCACGAAAACCCCTGCCGTTTGAGACCCACGAACTGGAGTTGGAGAGCCGCTTTACCCGCCTTGATCGCGAGCAACTGGAGTTCAGCCGGGCAGAAACCTTTGCGTATTTTCACGAAGCCCAGGAAAGCCGACAGCTGACAAGTGTGGCCATTGACCACCTCTATGAGCTGACCGGAGGCTGGGTAACCCCGCTGGCGCTCTACCGGCGGGAGCTGTCGCAGGGTGCGGAGCGAAAGCCGGTTCAGGAAACGGTCAGTGTTGAACGCTTTCTCAAGGAATCAGTGCTGGGCAACCTGACCCAGGCCCAGAGAGAATCCCTGCGGGTTATGGCAGAACTGGAGTTGTGCTCCAACGAACTGTTTGCCGGACTTGTGTCTGCAATTCCCGGAGGGGGATTAGCACCTTCCCAGGCTATGGAGCAAGGCCTGCCGGTTAAGCTCATGCCGGGCCGTGGCCGCTGGTACGCCCTGAACCCGCTGTTGCAAGAGTGGCTGAAGTCTCCTGCACTGCCGGGGTACAGCGAGCGGATGTCGATGGCCAGCCGCTGGTTCGGCTCCCGGGGGCAATTTCCGGAAGCCCTGAAGTATGCACTGATGGCTGGTGATACAGATGAAGTGATACGCATTGCTGCGGAAGGTTCCGAAGCACTGCTGCTGGGGCAGGATACAGCCTCGTTGCTGCGGTTACGAAAAAGTCTGCCGCCTCAGCTGCTTCAGAATAACCTGCGCCTGAAGATTGTTTATGGCTGGGTACATGCCCTGGGTGGCCAGTTTCATCAGGCCAGGTTATTGATTGATGATGTTGACGAAACTGCACAAAACGAACAGATAGCGCGGATACAGGCTCTGAGGGCCTTCATATTGCGCGGTGAAGGCAGTGTGGATGCCGCGTTGGCTATGGCAGACAAGGCACTGGCAGACGGGCAGTTGTCGACACAAGGGCAGTTGATAACCCAGATAGTGCGCTCCAGTGCCCTGTGTGCGGCTGGAAAGTTCTGTGAGGCCCGGGATGCCAACCGTGCGGCATCGAGGCTGGCCCGCCAGGCTGGTGATTCAGGTTCAGAGGCCCTGGCTGTGTACTCCCACGCCCGGATTGAAATGGGCAAGGGAGCGCTGAAACACGCAGAACAGCTACTGCGCACAGGTGTGGATACCGCTATGCAGGAGCTTGCGCGGCCGGCCCGGATTGGCGAAACCCGTATGCAACTGAACCTGGCGCTGGTGCTCTGGCATCAGGGGCGCCAGGCGGAAGCCGACCGGTTGCTGGTTACCTGTGGCCGCCACGCGGAGCAGGCCCGCGATATCGGCTTGCTTCTGGTGATGGCAATACGTGTGCTGATGTGTCGTGCTACGGTCCGCCTGGACGATGCCTTTGTATGGATAGGCCGGGCAGAACGCACCATGCAGGCCTGGCAGGTTGATGAAACCGTTTATGTTCCGGTTCTGGAGGCGTTAAAGGCCAGTTGCTGGCTGGCCCAGCAGCAAACAGACAGTGCCGCGGCAGCGGTGCAGAAACTGGAACCTTACCGGGCCTCCGGGTGCGTACCAGAACTCTTCCCCATGATGCCCGGCCTGCTGGATTGCCTGCAGATACGAATAGAGCTCGCCCGTGGTGAGTTTGTCCGCGCTCATAAAACAC
>CAYUTG010000063.1:0-4805 GCA_964447555.1 uncultured Marinobacter sp. | reverse complement strand
CGTCAGCGTTATGAGCACACCATGCCTCTGGGGGTCGAATTGCACATACGCCTGCTGGAAGCGCTTCTGGCTCAGGAAGAAAAAGGCTTCGTTGTTGCGCGGAAGATTCTGGTCTCCGTAGTAACGGAGGCGTCGAAAGAGCACTTTATCAGCCCCTTTGCTGAACTGAAGCCTGAGCTTCAGGGGCTGATGGAGAAAGGGTTCGACCAGTTACCTGAAGGTGCCTTTAAAAACGCACTGGGGCAGTTGTACGACATTGACCCGATAAGCGACACCGCCGGCCCGCTTGCGGAGCCGATCAGCGATCGTGAACAGGGCGTTCTTGAGTTAATCGCCCGCGGGCTTTCGAATCAGGAAATTGCTGATAAGCTGCACATTTCACTGCACACAGTGAAAACCCATGCACGCCGCATTAATGCCAAGCTGGAGGTTAAGTCCCGTACCCAGGCGACTGTCCGGGCTCGGGAGTTAGGGTTGCTCTGACTAGCGTTTCAGGCGTCTTTCGGGGTATTTTTCAGCTCATTAATCCGGGCATCTTTTTCTGCCCAGATTTCACTGATCCAGCGTTGAAAATCAACCCGGATTTCACGGTCGTTCTGGTAATCCATGCCCAGAAATCGTGAGGGTATTTCCCGTACCCGTATATCAATAACAATACGCTGTATCCGGCCACACAGCAGGTTCCAGAACCCCGCATCACCGTTAGGGTAAACAATCGTGACATCCAGCATGGTCTGAATGATTTCGCCCATGGCTCCCAGAACAAACGCGGTTCCTCCGGCGCGGGGTTTGAGCAGGTTCTGGTAGGGAGAATTCTGGCGCTGTTGTTTGGCCGGTGTAAACCGGGTGCCTTCCATAAAATTGAAAATGGTGACGGGTGTAAACCGGAACTTCTCGCAGGCCGCCTGGGTTGCCGCTATATCTTTCCCCTTCAGTTCCGGGCGGCGGGCAATCTGCTCCTTGGTGTGCCGGTGCATAAACGGGAAGTCCAGGGCCCACCAGGCAATGCCCAGAAACGGTACCCAGATAAGTTCCTTCTTCAGAAAAAACTTCAGCAGGGGAATGCGGCTGTTGAGTGCGTATTGCATAGCGGGAATATCTGCCCAGCTTTGATGGTTGCAGGTTACAAAGTACCAGTGGTTCTGGTCCAGCCCCTCTGCACCACGAATGTCCCACTCAATTCTGTGCAGGCCGTGAATCAGCAGGTTATTAAAGCCAATCCAGATCCAGGCAACCCGGTTGAGTGCGCGGGTGCAACCTGTCCGGACGATGCGTATGGGAATGGCCAGTTTGAACACAGCAAATACCATCAGAACCGGGAAAAGAATCAGGGTGTTCAGTAAGATAAGCAGGGCCGCCAGGGTTCCCTTTAGCGGCGCAGGCAGAAAGTACAGCATGCCGGGGTGTCTCTGAAGTGTTTAATCGTAATGTGAGCGTCAGCCCTCAGCTGTGCCAGAGGCTGTCGCGCCGGGGCCTGACTTCTGGCCAGGCAGCAATCTGGTGTCAGCATCGGTGGAGACCAGTTGCTTTAGCCGGGATGGGCTCAGGTCGCTGATTTCGGCCCGGAAATCATCATCATAAAACGTCAGGTTATTATAATGAATCATCGATCTTATCTCCTGAACATAGTGTTCGCCACGCTCAGAGTAACCCAGCAGGCCTTCCGCCAGTTCCGGGCCGGACAGCGGGCGGTCAGAGCGCCGGTCTTTCAGGCGAATGTCGCGCACTAACTGATAGGTTGGGTGTCGGTTCAGGTTCTGGATGTAAGCCCGTACGGAACGGTAGGGCGAGGCAAACTTTGCCACTTCGTGGCTTGCCCCCTGCACGCGGCTGCGTGGAACCAGGCCACAGCCTTTTGAAAAGCACCATTGTCCGAACAGGTTATTCCCTTTTACCGCAAAACGGGAGGTTCCCCAGGCCGATTCGTTGGCTGCCTGGGCAAGAATAAGTGATGGGGGTATCACATCAAGCCGCTTGTGAAGCAGGGCAAACTGTTCGGCGCTTCCTGTCTCTGCATCCACCCTTAACCGGTCAGCCTGTGCTGTCAGCCAGTCCTTTTCTTCCTTGGTCAGCTCAGATTTTCTGGACAGGCTGTCCAGATAATTCCGTTCAAGGAGAATGCGGGAATTAGCTAAAACAATACGCGGGTACAGAAACGAGAAGAACGCTGCCTTTTTTTCCGTTGTGTCGTGATATCCGGAAAAGTCAGGAAGGCTGGCGTGTGCCCATTGGGGCAGCGGTGGCAGAGTGGCCAAAGCAACCTCAGATCCGGACTCTCCGGGCCGCCCGCTATCGGCGGATGGCACATAAAGCGCGCCGCCCAATGCAAACAGAATCAGTGGTATGGAAAACAGCAGCGCACGTACACCCGCAGACATAAAACCTCTCGCAATAATTGATATGACAAGAATTATAGCAGTTTATACGGGCGAATCTCTCCTGTGGTTTAGTTGCACAGAGGGGGTAATGATTCAGGGAACACGGGTTGCCAGCACCAGCCCCAGGAAATCTTCAGCGCCCTGTGAGTCACTTAACAGCAGATAGAACTGGCCTTTGTCTGCGGTGAAAAAGCCCTGCAACTCCAGGTGACTGGCGGCATCCGTATCTTTGAAGAGTACGCGGCCACCGGCGGTTGAAGAGTAGCTGAGGCTGATCTCTGTGCCGTTCTGAAGTTCCGGTGCTGAGACGGTCTCTCCGCTCACCGAGTGCACCATGCTGAATGTTGGTGCGCTGAGCGTGGCAGAACTGCCAGATTTAATCGTGAGCAAACCATTCTCAAAATGTTTCAGGTGGTTGCTGTCTGCGCCCAGCCCCATGGCCAGCCCCTGTAAGCGGTACTGCCCGCTGTCCGGTGCTGGCTCAGAGGTCTGCCTGGCTGCAATCAGAATACCGTCGCCCATGGGGCTGTCATCCAGATTAAAGGCCATGAGACTGCCATCTGGTGTACTGGCACCAATGCCGAGATCTGGCTTCTGATTTGGGGGAGACGAAGCATTGATGTCAAGGTTCAGGCGGCCATTGTATACGTCGCCGGATGACAGCCTTGATTGCCTGCGGGTAACCGCCCAGTCGTCCGAGCGCGTGCCGGTGTTGTCGGTTACAAAGCTGCCATCGTTGTTGCGTTGCAGGGTGGTGTACGCCTGGCTGACTGCCCCACTGCCCGGCTGCCAGTCGCCAATGCCGGATTCAATCACCAGTGGTGGCCCCGACAGCGGGTCATCGCTGAAGCGTGCGGCCAGATAAAGAGAGTTGTAGTCCGAACTGGTAATCTTGTCCGTTTTGAATTCTTCAGCACTGCGCAGGAGGTCTATTTCAATGGCGGAAACATACTCGCTTTCCAGCATTTCTCCGCGCTTGAAGTTCTTGCCGGAGGCCTGCAGCTTAATGGCTTTCCCCGCACTGAAGTAACCGCTGACCACCCGGTCGGGTGCGTCGGTAGAGGAGGCGGGTGTGCTGGTATAGGCGTTCAGGTAGTAGGGATTCCGGGTCCAGCCGATGACTTTTGAGCTGCCACGGCCCGTAATGCTCTGATAAAGCGCACGGCCTGCCAATAAACGGGTGTTATCAATCAGGGTGGCCGCACCGGGCGATGATGAGTGGGTGTTTATGCCCCACTGGCCAGACCCTCTCTGGAAGAACTGGTTGCCAGCCTGGTGTATCAACACTTCGCGTTCATACGGAATGTCGTTGGCCAGCGAGGTTACATCGATACCAAAAACAGAGAAGCTGGCCAGGCTGAGTGACGGGTAGACGTACCCCACACCATTGCTGTCTGTCAGGGTTTCTTCCTGCGCTGTACGCATGCCCCACTGGCCTGAGCCCTGCAGTGAGCTTTCCATAAACGTCTGGCCCAGTTCTACGCCCAGAAACACCGAATTGTAGTCGGCAGAGCTGGCACTGATTTTCCCTGCGGAGTTGTCATTGATCAGCGCATAATCCGCCATGGCCGATACGTAGCCTGCGAAATCGGCCCGGTTGGTCAGCAGGTCCATGGCGCCTGTTACGCTGGCATTGGCGGGAATATCAATCTCAAAATCATGAACCTGGTCCGCAAGGGTCGACCAGACATATTTATTCAGACACAGGTCTCCACCGTCGTCATTGACACAGTTCATGATGGTTTGAAACTCCCCCGGGGTGTAATTACCTAGAGTTTTGCGAACAAGGTATTCAGAGAAGGGGTTAACCTTTACATCCCGGTCTGCATCGGCGGCCAGTGCACGGAAGGTGGTGCGACCATAGCTGGCCTCGATAACAACGTCTGGCCCCAGTGGCAGGCCATTAGCAAAGGTAATGACGGTGAAGCCGTTGCTGTCGGTGCGCGTTGAGACACCATCTGGTGTCCCAAGATCCTGAAGTGCCGGGTTGGTGGCATAAACGCTGACATGATCTGGCTGAACAATGCGCAGATTGCGGCGGGTCAGTTCGGCATCCGGTGCAACGCTGCCGGGCACTTCCATGGTGATGCGGACTTCATTCTGAGCCAGCCCCGCAGTGTTGCCCGAATCACCCGTGCTGCCTTCGTTAAAGCTGTTTGGCGGGTTTTTATCAGAGCCAAAGCTGTTTGGCTGGTCGCGGACATCACGAATAACATCGCCGCTACCATCACAGCCGGACACCAGCAGGGCTATGGATAAAATGAGTAGACGGAGAGTAAATCGCATACCTGTCATCCGTGCTGAAAGTTCAGGCTGCTAGTCTATCAGTGCGGGTGGGGGGAAAGCGTGAGAGAGGGCACGAAACCGGGTGCCTGGTGTTTATCCCAGGCACCCTGAGCAGGGCAGGCGGTCAGAAGTAGATTTTCA
>CAYUTG010000062.1:0-13767 GCA_964447555.1 uncultured Marinobacter sp. | reverse complement strand
CGGAACCTGATCCGGATCATGCCGGCGAAGGGATTGAGTTCTCACCGATTCTGGTGGTCTCCGCGACCTGGGGTATTCCTACTTGCACCGGAGGTATTCACCGCCATGTTTATCCGTTATGCCAGTCTGTTTCTTGCTGCCCTGCTCTCGCTTCCGGCTTCTGCCGGGCCTGCAAATCAGCTCACCATTTATACCCACCCGTCATTTGCTGCCAAGTGGGGCCCGGGGCCTGCGGTGAAAGAGGCTTTTGAAAAGCAGTGTGAGTGCCAGGTTAACTACGTTGTGCTGGATAGCGGTGGCGATATCCTTCAGCGCCTGCGGCTGGAAGGTGAAAACAGTGCGGCCGATATTGTTCTTGGCCTGGACACCAGCACGATGGATACGGCCCGCAAAACCGGCCTTCTGGCTGCCCACGAGATCGACCTGTCGCCACTGGACCTGCCGGTTAACTGGTCCGATGACACCTACGTACCTTACGACTGGGGCTATTTCGCATTTGTTTACGACACCGAGCAACTGTCAGAGCCTCCCAAAAGTCTGGAGGCGCTGATTAATGCTCCGGACGATCTTAAGATCATTATTCAGGACCCCCGCACCAGTACGCCCGGCCTTGGGCTGCTGCTGTGGATGAAAAGCGTCTACGGCAGAGAGGCTCCGGAAAAGTGGCAGCAACTCAGTGGCAAGATTCTGACCACCACCAAAAGCTGGAGTGATGGCTACTTCTCGCTGTTTATGAATGGCGAGGCCCCCATGATTCTTTCCTACAGCACCTCGCCTGCTTATCACATGGCGGTCGACAAAACAGACCGGTATCAGGCGGCTGAGTTTTCTGAAGGGCACTATATGCAGGTGGAAGTCGCTGCCCTGGTTAAGTCATCAACCCACAAGAAGCTCGCCCGTGAATTTCTACAATTCATGCTTACCGATGGGTTCCAGAAGAATATCCCTCTCAAGAATGTTATGTACCCGGCAATCGACTTGGGGCCGGAACTTCCGGAGGTGTTTGACCGCCTGATCCAGCCGGATAAAACCCTGTACTTTGATTCGAAAACCGTCGCAGACAACCGCAAGGCGTGGCTGGACGAATGGCTGAACGCCATGACCCGGTAAGGGGCAGTTTGCGATGAGGCTCTTGCCTTTCACCCAGTACAGGCAACCGGCATGGCAACGATGGCCGGGAGTGCTGCTTGCGCTGGCCATTGCTGTGCTGGCTGCAGCGGGCGTGGGCGCTTTATTCTGGCAAGCGCCAACGATTGACCTGCCCGCACTATGGACCAGCCCGTACCTGCGTAACGTACTGGTATTTACGGTTTGGCAGGCGCTGTTATCGGTTGGCTTCAGCCTGTTAGTTGCCTTACCTGTGGCCCGCGCACTGGAGCGTTATCGCTCATTTGCCGGCCGAACCCTGCTGCTCCGGTTAACGGAACTCAGCCTGGTTATACCAACGATTGTTGCGGTTTCCGGTGTGGTTGCGATATACGGTCGGCAAGGCTGGTTAACCACCGGCCTGTCTGCCCTGGCACCTGAGTTGAGCTGGAATCTTTACGGTATTAACGGCATTGTGCTCACTCATGTCTTTTTTAATGCGCCGCTGGCCGCGCGCATTCTTCTTCAGGCTCTGGAGCAGGCGCCAGTGGCCCAGCGGCGCGTGGCCAGCCAACTGGGGCTTGGCCGTTTATGGCTCTGGCGGGCGGTGGAATGGCCGGCTATCCGGCCTGTGCTGCCGGGTGTTATTGCCCTTGTTTTCACGTTGTGTTTCACCAGCTTTGCCATTGTAATGACCCTGGGTGGCGGGCCCAAAGCGACCACTCTTGAGGTGGCCATTTACCAGGCGCTCCGGTTTGAATTTGATTTCGGGCGGGCCGCACTGCTTGCCATGGTACAGTTGATTCTATGTGGCCTGCTCTGGTGGGTGGCATTGCGCAAAGGCGTTAGCCCAAACCTGACACCAGACCGTGTTATGGCTCAGAGTAATCCCCACAAAGGCGACAACGGAACGACCCGGTCAGTGAATGCGCTTCTTCTGCTGGCATTCACACTGTTTCTTACACTGCCATTACTCGCTGTTATCTTCCGGGGCGCTCCTGGTCTGGTATCAGCATTAACATCGGCACCCGATTCATTCATCGGGTCCGGGCTGTTGTCGGCGACTGTCCGCAGCTTTGCTATCGCCCTTCCGGCCGGATTGTTCGCGGTTATCACCTCGGTACTGATTCTCTTTGCCAGAAACACCGGAGGCCGGTCTGGTCTGTTCCGGTTATGCGAAACGGCTGCCTACATTCCATTGATTGTACCTCCCCTGGTGTTAGGCACGGGCCTGTTTCTTCTGATCCGCCCAAAGCTTGGGGTAACCGATGAGGGCCTGGTTCTGGTATCACTGATTAACTCACTGATGGCGTTGCCCTTTGTTTTGCAGCTACTTCGTGGTGCGTTTAACAATATAGCCCCGGCTACGCTTCAGCAGGCGGACCAGCTCGGTATTCTGGGCTGGTATCGCTGGCGCTGGATTTACTGGCCGGGATTACGCCGCCCGCTGGCGCTGGGGATGGCTTATGGTATTGGTTTATCGCTGGGCGACTTTGGGGTGATAGCACTCTTTGGCAGCCCCTCGACACCCACCGTACCCGTACTCTTATACCAACAGCTTGGCAGCTATCAGATGCAGGCTGCCGCAGCGACCGGCCTGTGGCTGATTCTGCTGCTGCTTGGCGTGTTCGGAGTGTTCAGTTTACTCGGCAAGCGGTCACCGGCTGATTCCGGGCCAGCATCACCTGCCGCCAGAACCCTGGAGCCTGCCCATGCTTGAAGTCAATAATGTCCGGTTCGCGTATCAGCCGGGTGACCGGCCATGGCGCTTCGGCTTTTCTGTGCAAGCAGGTCAGTGCATTGCCATAGCTGGCCCCAGTGGCTCAGGGAAATCAACATTGCTGGGGCTGTTGGCCGGGTTTCTGGAGCCGGCAACGGGGGAGATACTCTGGAAGCGGTCCGTGCTGAATTCTCTTCCACCCTGGGACCGCCCGATGACCAGCGTATTTCAGGAGCACAATCTGTTTGAGCACCTGAATGTGGAGACCAACATCGGCCTGGGCATTCACCCCGGCATGAAACTGACCACAGCACAAAAACAGGCAGTGTCAGACGGGCTGGCGCGGGTTGGTCTGGAGGGCATGGGGAAACGAATGCCTGCTGAGCTTTCCGGCGGCCAGAGGCAACGGGTCGCCCTGCTTCGGGCCATGCTCCGTGATCAGCCAGTATTACTCCTCGATGAGCCTCTCACTGGTCTGGATGTGGATACCCGCAAGATTTTGAGAGATATGCTACTGGAACTCAAAGCCTCAGGTACTACGATAGTACTGGCAAGCCATGACGAAGAGGATCGCAAGGTGCTGGCAGACAGCCAATGGAGCCTTTAAGCTGAGACACCGTTCGCCGTTCAACCAAAGGATTAGCAACTGACGTGGCCAGCAGCATCGGTAAAGACAGTTCAGTTCCCTCTGCTTCTACCTCCAGCGCCCCTTTGCGCAAGGCTGAAGCCGTTCTGTCAGGCGGGATATTACGCGTTGAGGGAGACTGGGTTCTTGCAAACTATACGCAGTTGCAAGCCTCTGTAAACGCTCTGGCCGGGCAAGACCTTGCAGCGATTACCACGGATCTTTCAGGGATCGCTCATGTTGACACGGCAGGTGCCGCCCAGTTGGTGAAGCTTCTGGGTGCGAAGCGCCTGCACTCCCTTGCCTCTGGCCATTCGGCCGGGCTGACTTCAGAAACGTCGGCCCTGCTGTGTGCCGTGGCCAGTGCCATATCTGAAGAACCCGTTTCAGAACCCAGGCCATCCCAACCGATTGCCCGCTTTCTTACGGATACGGGGCGCAAGACAGAGGAAATCTTTCACCTGCTCCGAACGCTCAACGGGTTTATCGGGCAAACCCTCGCGGCCCTGTTCTATACCATGCCGCAGCCCCGGCGGTGGCGGTACACGCCTTTCATCGCCGCCGTACAGGATACCGGCCTTAACGCCCTGCCCATTGTCGCTCTTCTTACCTTTCTGGTGGGGGCTGTTGTGGCATTTCTGGGGGCCACGGTTCTTAAGGATTTCGGTGCCACGATTTATACCGTAAACCTGGTCGCCTTCTCCTTCTTACGGGAGTTCGGTGTGCTTCTGGCGGCCATTCTGCTAGCCGGGCGAACGGCCAGTGCATTTACCGCCCGTATCGGAGCCATGAAAGTTAATGAGGAAATAGACGCCATTCGCACTCTGGGCCTGAACCCGATTGAGCTTTTGGTGTTGCCCCGCGTCATGGCCATGGTCGTTAGCCTGCCCATTCTTACCTTTGTTGGCATGATAGCCGGCATCGCCGGAGGTGCGGCTGTATGCGCCCTGGCTCTGGATATTCATGTGGCTCAGTTTCTTGCCATTATTGAGCGGGACATAGCCCTCAAACACTTTCTTGTTGGTTTATCCAAAGCGCCCGTTTTCGCGTTTCTGATCGCGGTTATTGGCTGCCTTGAAGGCTTCAAGGTCGAAGGCAGCGCTCAATCAGTGGGTGAACACACCACGTCGAGCGTCGTTCAGTCTATTTTTATGGTAATTCTTCTGGATTCCATCGCAGCTTTGTTTTTTATGGAAATGGGTTGGTAAATCATGCCGCAGCCATCACTTAGCACAACAGCAGACGACACAACCGATGCGGTAATCAAGGTAGACAAACTGTGTAATCGGTTTGGTACACACAGTGTTCATGAAAACCTGGATCTCACCCTGATGCGCGGTGAAATTCTTGGGGTTGTCGGTGGCTCAGGTACGGGCAAAACCGTGCTCTTGCGCAGCATTGTTGGCCTGAATCAACCCGCCGCAGGGCAAATACAGGTGTTTGGGCAAAACCTCAGTGAACTCACCGCAAGCCAGCGTTCGGAAAGCGACCGGCGCATGGGGGTGCTTTTCCAGGGCGGAGCCCTGTTCAGTTCGCTCAATCTTCAGCAGAATGTGGCCATCTCTCTGATTGAACACACCCGCCTGCCCCGTCCGGATGCCGAAGAGCTTGCCCGAATGAAACTGGCGCTGGCCGGGCTGCCGCCGGAAGCGGCGCTAAAATACCCTTCCGAGCTATCGGGGGGCATGATAAAACGCGCTGCGCTGGCCCGCGCCCTGGCACTGGACCCTGAGATTCTGTTTCTTGACGAGCCAACCGCTGGCCTTGACCCCATCGGCGCAGCTGCGTTTGACCGGCTGATTGTTACCCTGCGCGATGCACTGGGACTTACCGTTTTTCTGGTGACCCACGATCTCGACACACTCTACGCAGCCTGCGACAGAGTCGCCGTGCTGTCACAAAAGAAAGTGCTGGTTGCTGATACACTTGAAGAAGTGGCGAAAACCGAAGATGACTGGGTTCAGGACTACTTTAATGGCCCACGGGGGCGTGCCGCCAGCACAGCCTTTAACACTCAACCAACGTCGTACAGATAGGCCCGGGAGCAGTTATCATGGAGCCAAAGGCTCATCATGTCATTATCGGCTTGTTCACAGTGACCGCCTTTGCAGCGGCTCTCCTGTTTGCGCTGTGGCTGGGAAAGTCCAATGCGGACCGGGAGTGGACCTATTACGAGATAGGGTTTAACCAGGCGGTCAGTGGCCTGTCAAAGGGCAACCCTGTGTTGTATAGCGGGGTACAGATAGGCGACGTTCAGGACATGAATCTGGACCTGGAAAACCCAAGCCATGTTCGTGTGCTGGTGCGCGTGGACAAACGCATACCCATTCGTGAGAACACCCGGGCCGGACTGGTTCTGGCCAATATTACCGGAAGCATGAGCATTCAGTTCAGCGGCGGCACTCCGGACAGCCCGATCCTTGAAGGCAGCAAACAAAACCCACCATTAATTCTGGCAGAGCCCTCATCATTCAGCAACTTACTGTCGAATGGTGAGAAATTACTTGAAAAAGCCGACACCCTGCTTACCAATGCCAATCGGATATTTTCACAACAGAACACAGAGAACCTGGCCGCAATTCTGACCAATACCCGGGAAGGAACAGACGCGTTGCTGGCTCATCGTGATGAGCTTGCCGCCCTGCTGGAGCAACTGGCGGCGGCCGGAAAGCGAGCCGAGGAGGCTGCGATCAAAGTATCCCGGGTTTCCACCAACGCCAATAATCTTCTTCAGAACAAAGGGCGCCCGGTACTTGAGGCTATGGAGCAGTCGTTGATAACCATACAGTCTGCAACCTCACGCATAGACCAACTGACCCGGCAAAACGAAGGGGCCATAGATGCTGGCCTGCAAGGTATGGGCGAACTGGCTCCGGCATTGCGTGAGCTGCGGAACACGCTACGCAATCTGAACCAGTTTACACACAGGCTGGAGCGCAACCCCTCTGGAATATTATGGGGCGGCGAATCAATGAGGGGGCTATCAGAATGATCAGATGGTTGTTATTCACGGCGGTTATGCCGCTTATAGCCGCCCTTGCCGGGTGTACCGTTTTCCCTAACCCTGAGCCACCACGGGTCATGGACCTAACCTTGGGCGATCTGCCCTACCATGCCATTGAAGCTCAGCCACACAGTATACGGGTAGATACCCCCTATGCCTCCGAACCCTTCAATGGCACACAGATACTGGCCAAACCCAATGCATGGGAGTTCCGGATTTACGGCGGTGTCCGCTGGCGGGATGCAGCACCGGTTATCGTTCGTGACATACTGATTCAGGCACTGAGAGAGAGCGGCGGGTTCAGAGATATTGTCAGCGACACCAGCCCGGCGGAAACCGACTGGACTCTGATCACGGAGCTTTCGGCGTTTCATACCGAGAGCCACCCAGACGGTGTCCATGCGGCCATCAGGCTGCACGCCCGTATTCTTGATAACCGTTCAAGAAACACCCTGTGTGCAAAAGGCTTTTCGGTTACTCAGGAAACAGATGGCCCGGAAATCGAGCAGGTTATCAAGGGTTTCAGCGGCGCAGGCACGGCCCTGTCAGAGTCGGTCAGCCGCTGGGCCGTCGAATGCGCGCAAGCGGCTACTCAGGAAACAGATCAGGCCACGCCGCCTTCAGATAAAGGCCCATAGACCAGAGTGTGAGCCCGGCCGCCACATACAACAGCGCCAAAGCTATGTCTGACAGAATAACGCCGGGAGGAAAGGCCAGCAGCCCCACAATGGCTGCCATCTGAGCAGTGGTTTTCACTTTGCCGATGTAAGAAACCGCCACGCTGGCCCGGCTTCCAACTTCTGCCATCCACTCGCGCAAGGCGGAGATAACGATTTCCCGCCCGATAATGATCGTGGCCGGAATGGTCAGCGCAATGGCAGAGTGCTCCTCTATCAGCACCGCCAATGCAACCGCAACCATCAGCTTATCAGCCACAGGGTCCAGAAATGCACCGAACGGCGTGCTCTGGTTCAGTTTGCGCGCCAGGTAGCCATCCAGCCAGTCTGTCCAACGCAAAAATGGTGGCGCTTATCAGATAGCTCCAGTCGGCGGGCAGGTAAAAGATAACAACGAACACAGGAATCATAATGATGCGTGAGATCGTCAGTATATTTGGTAAATTCATTGAACCCCTACTCATTATGCAATGCGGCGTAAACCGTTTCGGCGAGTGACTTGCTGATACCATGAACCTTGCTTATCTCATCAACACTGGCTTTCCGGATTGCCTGTATTCCACCAAAATAACGAATCAGGTCCCGCCGGCGCTTTGGTCCAACGCCTTCTATGCCCTCAAGGGTTGAGCTACGGCGTTTCTTGTCGCGACGGGCACGGTGCCCGGTAATGGCGAACCGGTGGGACTCGTCCCGGATATGCTGAATCAGGTGCAGGGCCGGCGAATCCGCGGGCACCCGGAAAACATCACCCGTCATAGCGTCAATCAACTGTTCCATGCCAGCCCGCCGGGTCACGCCTTTGGCGACACCAATCAGCGGAATGTCTGCAATCCCAAGCGAATCAAACACTTCCCTCGCAATGTTGAGCTGCCCCTTACCACCATCAATAAAGACAAGGTCTGGCCGCTTCCCTTCGCCTGCAACCATCCGCTTATAGCGCCGGGTAAGTACCTGTTGCATAGCCGCGTAATCATCGCCGGCGGTTACACCTTCAATATTGAACAGCCGGTAATCGCTTTTAACCGGCCCATTCTCGTCGAAAACCACACAGGATGCGACGGTATTTTCACCATGGCTATGACTTACATCGAAACACTCCATTCTTGCCGGTGTTTCTTTTAACTCCAGCATATCCCGAAGCGCCAGCAAACGCCGGTAAACGGTTTCTTTGCTCGCCAGGTGAGTAAGCAGTGTCTGGCGGGCGTTGGTCATCGCCAGTTCAAGCCATCGGCGGCGCTCACCCCGGACATTGCCCCGGATGCGGGTTTCCCGGTTTGCAGCTTCAGATAGCGCCTGGGCAAGCAGTTCCTGTTCATCAACATGACCCGGCACCAGAACATCACGCGGAATTTCACGGCGGGTGTTGCCGCCGAAATAATACTGACCAAGAAAGGCACTAAGCAGCTCAGCCTCTGTCTGCTCGATGGAGTAGCGGGGAAAATAATCCTTGGTGCCCAGCACCCGGCCGCCCCGCACAACAATAACAACAATACAGACAATGCCAGCGTCCTGAGCAATGGCGATCACATCGGCGTCACCGCCCCCGCTATCGACCGACTGTTGCTCCTGAACATGGCGAAGGTGGTTGATCTGATCCCGATAGGTGGCGGCCTTCTCAAACTCCAGCCTTCCGGAAGCGGCTTCCATGGCGTCCATCAGATCCCGGATAATTGCCGGGTTCTTTCCCTCCAGAAACATAGTGGCCCGGCGCACGTCTTCCTGATAATCTTCCGGGCTGATATAACCCACACAGGGAGCGGTACAGCGGTTAATCTGGTACTGCAGGCACGGCCTGGACCGGTTCCGGTAATAGCTTTCACTGCAGTTTCTTATGCGAAAAACCTTTTGCAGGATATTAAGGCTGTCCTTAACGGCTCCCGAACTTGGAAAAGGGCCAAACCAGGTACCACCGCCCTTTTTCGTGCGGCCACGGCGGAATGTCAGTGACGGGTAATCGCTGTGTGAAGAGAGATAGATGTAAGGGTAGGATTTATCGTCCCGAAGCAGGATGTTGTAGGGCGGCCTGAGCGACTTGATGAGGTTTTGCTCAAGCAGTAACGCTTCGGTTTCACTTCCCGTAATGGTAATTTCAATGGAGGCAATCCGGCTAACCAACGCCTCCGTTTTTGGCGCCAGCCCGGTTTTCCGAAAATAACTGTTTACCCGCTTCTTGAGGTTCTGGGCTTTACCCACATACAGAATGGCGCCGCCTTCGTCGTACATTCTGTAAACGCCGGGCCGCTCGGTCAGTTGTTTCAGGAAGTCCTTGCTGTCGAACCCCCTGGTTTCCTCTGCATCAGACCTTGTCGGCATCAAGCAACCCGAGCCGCACAGCCATTAAGGCCAGTTCCACATCACTGGAAATCTCCAGCTTCTCAAAAATCCGGTAGCGGTAACTGTTGACGGTTTTCGGGCTCAGGCAAAGCTTATCCGAGATATCCTGTACCTTCTGACAATCGACAACCATCATGGCAATCTGCATCTCACGTTCAGACAGCCGCTCAAACAATGAGAGCTCACCGCCCTCTTCATCCTTATCGCCACCCAGTTGCTTGAGTGCCATTTTCTGGGCAATTTCAGGGCTGATATAGCGCTGGCCGGAATGCGCCATGCGAATGGCCCGCAACATCTCCCGGACATCTGCGCCTTTTGTGATATATGCGGTGGCACCGCTTTGCATTACCCTGGTCGGGTAAGGGTCGTCTGCACACGCAGTCACCACAATAATGCGAACCGAATCATCGATGCGCAGAATTCGCCGTGTCGCCTCAAGCCCGCCAATACCTGGCATGCGAATATCCATCAAAACAATGTCGGGGCGATCTTTGCGCACGAAATCAATGGCATCCTCACCTGAAGGTGCCTGGCCGATAACATCCAGGTCGGAGTTATCGGCCAGCATTCGGGTAATACCAGAACGAACCAGCTCATGGTCATCAACAACCAATACCCTGATCAAAATTCACCTCACACTGCTTTCGGGGAAACAGCCGGATTGTACCCTGTAGCAAATCGCCGGGACAGGCACAGAGCAAACAACCGCTTCCGGAATAGTAAACGCCAGCGGGTTCAGGAGGGGGACCCAAGGCCCGCGGTATTCTCAACGGGATCAAACCAGACGACCAACTGCCCCTGCCTGACAGCTTCGAGCACACGACGGCTCTCAGCCATCGGATTCTCGTTGTCGTTAAGCCCATGGTACCGCGTGCAGTACTCTTCAACCAACCCGTTTAACTGATCTTCTGACAGTAACTCTCTGTCCACTATAAACTTTTCCTGGCGTGGATCGGTTTGTGGCTGGTGGGCTGCCTCATCAATCATAGGGCCTCCTGTCTGAGTGAGCACAGCATCAGTATACCCCAGCAAGGCCCGCCAATTCTGCACCAGTTCTGAATTATGGGGCACGACTAATGAACAACTTCAAAAATCACGCCGAGTTATCTATCATTGCCTGTTTAGAAAGTTTGGAAGCTAATGAACCAGTCCGTATTTCGTTTAACACTCCCGATACTGTTTGGCTACATCCCCCTCGGGATGGCCTTTGGTGTTTTGTTTGTCACGCAACTCGACTACGCGTGGTGGGTCGCCCCTCTCATGGGTGTGCTCATCTATGCGGGCGCCGGGCAAATTCTTGCTGTCAGCCTGCTGGCCACCCATGCCGGACTGCTTGAGGTCTTTGTGGCGATGTTTGTACTGAATGCCCGCCATTTGTTTTACGGGCTGTCGCTGCTGGGAAGATTCCGCGGCGCGGGCAAGCGAAAGTTCTACCTTATTTTTGGCCTTACGGACGAAACCTACTCGTTACTGACCAGCCGCCCCCGGGGCTACGACCGCTCTCTTGAGCAGGAAACAGACTTCAGGATTACCGGCTTCAATCAATTGTACTGGGTGGTGGGTTGTACACTCGGCGCACTGCTGGGCAGCAACGTGGCATTTGATAGCACCGGTATCGAGTTTGCGCTCGTTGCGCTGTTCATTGTACTGACAATCGAGCAATACAAATCTCTTGGCGACAGTGCGCCTATCTGGACAGGAGCGGCAGCTGCGGGTATTGCTATGATCGCCTTGCCACCCGCTCACCAGTTAATAGGGGCGATTGCCATCGTCAGTGGTGTCTTACTGATTCAATACCGTAAAATCAGGAATACGGAACCAGGCGAGGAAATGAACCATGGCTGAAACAAGTTATCTTGCGGCATTTATTGCTGTGGCCACCGTCGCGACCTTCGCTACCCGGGTCATCCCGTTTCTCTTTTTCAAGCGCCACACTGACCATCCGTTAGTGCAGCACCTCGGCAAGTATTTACCGGCAGCTGTCATGGCACTGCTGGCCACTATTTACTTACAGCGATCAGCTGACTGGTCTGCCGGCATGCCCGGCCTGGATGCTCTCCTACCGGGAGCGCTCGTTGTTATCGTGCACCTCTGGTACCGAAATGCCCTGGCATCAATTGCGGCAGGAACAGCCAGCTATATGGCGATCCAGCAGCTTGGCCTTTTGGCAGGCTAATACTTGCTTTCAAGATTAGCCACCAGCCGCGAGTCTTTTATCGCCGCTGTGCGGTGTTTCACTACGCCTTTGTATTCCGGGCTTTCCAGCATGGCCATAAAAGCGTCGATAGATGGGTAACGAACAAGCAGAACCTGGTCCCAGGACTCGTCTGGCGGTGCAATTAACGACCCGACACTGTGCCCGGACCAGATAACCTCTGCGCCCACGGCCTTCACGCAGGCGGCTGCCTCTTTCATGTAGCGTGTGTAGGCTTCCCGGCCGGTGCAATCCGATGTTTCATCGGTATAACTTGCCTGGTCGCGGAAGCTCAGCAGATTCAGCATAACAACAGGCTGGTCTTTCGGGGTGTCGGCCAGAACTTTCTGCAGCTGGTCTGGCGTGGGATTTACGGCTTCCATCCTGATCCTCTTGTTTTGTAAAACTTTGTCATACGTTTCTCACACTATAGCCCAAGCGGCCGCGAGAGACACCAGAACTTCGAGCCTGATCTATGAATCTGACCAGTATTTTTCTGCAAACCCTTGAAACAACCCTGCCGGTTTTCGCTATGGTCTTTATTGGCCTTGGCTTGCGGATTATCGGCTGGATTAATACCGAGTTTGTAAATACCGCCTCGACACTGGTCTTTAAAGCCACCCTGCCTACTCTGGTATTTCTGGGCATTATCCGAACCGACCTGAATAACGCACTGAACCCGGGGTTGATGGCGTTTTTTGCCTGCGCCACTGTCGGCGGCTTTTGTCTGGCCTGGCTATGGGCCAGTTGGAGAATCCCCAGAGAAGATCGTGGCGTGTACGTTCAGGGTGCCTTCAGAGGCAACTGTGGCATTGTCGGGCTGGCACTGGCCGCGAATCTGTATGGCGATTATGGCCTGTCAGCCGGTGCCATTCTGCTCGGGCTGGTTATCATCTTCTACAACGCCCTGTCTGTTATCGTGCTTGTTGCCTACCAGCCTGGCCAGACAACCAACTGGTGGCGCATCGTCCGGGACATTTTCCGGAACCCGCTCATCCTTTCCGTATTGGCGGCCTTGCCTTTTGCCTGGTTCAACATTCATTTGCCCACCTGGGTGATGACATCAGGTGACTATTTCGCATCACTGACATTGCCCCTCGCCCTGCTCTGCATAGGCGCAACCGTGTCATTAGGCGCATTGCGAAACAGTCGGGAGACCTCCATAAGCGCAAGTGTAATGAAAATGGTAGCTTTACCTGCAGTATGCACAGGCGCCGCCTGGCTGAGTGGTTTTAAAGGGCCGGAACTTGGGCTTATGTTCCTGTTTTTCGCCAGCCCCACAGCAACCTCAAGTTTTGTGATGGTAAAAGCTCTGGGCGGAGACGACCGACTGGCTGCCAACATTGTGGCCATGACAACGCTGATGGCCAGTGTTACGGTCACTGCAGGCGTGTTTATTCTGAAAGGAGTTGGTCTGATTTAAAAAACACCTTATACCAACCATTTAACGACAAGCCGAGGTGCCTGTGGCAGAAACAAAACCTTTTTCACAAGCCTGTGAGAACAACAAACAGCCCATCCTTCAGAGAATCTCGGCGGTCTTCAGCCAGCCAGGGACCATTCTGGAAATAGGCACAGGGACCGGACAACACGCGGTACACTTCGCCCAGAACCTGCCTCACCTTACCTGGCAGCCGAGCGATCACCCGGACAACTACCAGCTTTGCCTGCCCTGGCTTACCGAAGCAGGGCTTGCCAACATCAACAAACCACTGGCACTGAATGTGAGCACCCCTGACTGGGACCTCCCCTCGATCAACGGTGTTTTTTCCTCAAACACAGCACATATCATGGCCTGGCCAGAGGTTGACGCCATGTTCCAGGGCGTCGCCAGGGAATTGCAGGCGGGCGAGGCTTTCTGCCTGTATGGCCCCTTCAATTACAACAACGAATACACCAGCGCCAGCAATCAGCAGTTCGACCTGTACCTGAAGAAACAACATCCGACGATGGGGATTCGGGACATGGCCGACCTGGAACGCATTGGCCATGCCGGCGGGTTACGCCTGGAATCGGATTTTGAAATGCCAGCGAATAATCGCCTGCTGGTGTGGAGAAAACAGTAAACAGCGAGTTTATAAACCGGATATTTCAGAGCAGAAAATAAAAAACCCCGACATGTCTGCC
>CAYUTG010000061.1:0-13830 GCA_964447555.1 uncultured Marinobacter sp. | reverse complement strand
ATGGCTGGGGCCCGGGTACAGTGTTCAATATTGAGGGTGGCTGCTACGCCAAGTGCATAGACCTCTCACAGAAAAACGAGCCGATCATCTGGGACGCGATTCGCTTCGGAGCCATCGTTGAAAACGTGATGATAGATCAGGAAAGCCGCGAGCCGGATTACACCGATGTATCACTGACCGAGAACTCCCGCTGCGCCTATCCGCTGGAGCACGTTGAAAAGCGTGTGCCTGAAAACCGCGCCGGCGAGCCCTCGCACGTGGTATTCCTGACCTGTGACATGACCGGCGTCTTGCCGCCTGTGTCTGTCCTGACCAAGGAAGCAGCGGCTTACCACTTCCTGAGTGGTTACACGGCGCTGGTGGGCTCTACCGAAATGGGGTCTTCCTCCAAACTGAAGTCTACTTTCTCTACCTGTTTTGGCGCCCCCTTCTTTCCACGCCCTGCCGGCGTGTACGCCGAGCTTCTGATGAAGCGTATGGAAGAGTTTGGCAGCAAGGTCTTCCTGGTAAATACCGGCTGGACAGGCGGGCCTTACGGCGTTGGCAGCCGGTTCAGCATCCCCACCACCCGGGCTATTATCACCGCCATCCAAAACGGTGACCTGGACAATGTGGAAACGGAGCACCTGGACACCCTGAACCTGGATGTTCCCACACAGGTGCCAGGCGTAGACTCCAGGCTGCTTAACCCCCGGAATACCTGGGCAAACGCATCCGAGTACGATAGCAAGGCTGGCGAACTGATTGCCCAGTTCGTTGAAAACTTCAAAAAGTTTGATGTATCGGATGCCATCGTGGCTGCAGGCCCGAAAGGCTGATACAGGCCCGGACAAAAAAGCGCCCTGCGAAAGCACGGCGCTTTTTTTGTGATACCACCCATAGCCGGACGAATGGGCTCAGCACATCGTCCGGCACAGGCCTCTGGCTTTAGCCAGGCTTATTGTCACTGATCTTCTGCGCTTCCGGGCTGTCGTCTGGCACAATCAGCACCTCTTCTCCTTCTGCATCGAAGAGTTTTCCATCCAGAAAGTGGTCGCCATGGTTCAGCACCGACACATCCCGTGCGCACAGTATGCGCTCAGAACCGGCGACAAACACAGAACTCTGTTCGGTATTGCCCATCTTCAGGTGATTGAACAGCAGGTTCAGCACAACCGCCATAACCGCAGCAGAACTGATACCCGAGTGGAAAATGGTGGCGAACCAATGGGGGAAGTGTTCGTAAAACGACGGCGCGGCAATCGGAATCATGCCGAAGCCGATCGACGTGGCCACAATCACCAGGTTCATGTTGTTGTGGTATTCCACTTTCGCCAGGGTGCGGATGCCACTGGCTGCTACCGTACCAAACAGTACAATACCCGCACCACCGAGCACTGCCGTAGGAACAGCGGCAACCACACGCCCCATAATGGGCAGAAGGCCAAGCAATAACAGAATAATACCGCCAGCTGCGACCACGTAACGGCTCTTCACCCCGGTAATGGCCACCAGACCCACATTCTGGGCAAACGCACTCTGAGAGAAGGAACCGAAAACGGGCGCTATGGCGCTGGAGCCCATATCTGCCCGCAGGCCGTCCGCGATACGCCTGGCGTTCACTTCGGTATCAACAATTTCACCGACCGCAATAATATCTGCGGTGGTCTCTGTCATGATGACAATAACCACAATCAACATGGAGATAATGGCCGCGACATCAAACACCGGCGCACCGAAGAAAAACGGCTGCGGGAAAGCAAAAACGGGGCCGTCGGCCACCTGAGAGAAGTCTGCCATCCCTACAGACATGGCAAACAGAGTGCCGATCACCATGGCGAGCAGAATAGACAGCCGGGAAACCGCCGCAACACCGATTTTACTGAGCATCAGTACCAGTGCCAGAGTCAGTGCCGCCAGGCCAATATTCGCCACACTGCCAAAATCTTCTGCCCGGCTATTACCACCCATGGCCCAACGGGCCGCTACTGGCATCAAGGTGAGACCAATGGTGGTAATAATGGTGCCTGTGACCACCGGAGGCAGAAACTTTATGACCTTGGAAAATATCGGTGCAATGAGAAAACCGATCACCGCAGAAGCCATAACCGCACCGAACACCGTTGGTAATCCGCCACCGGAGACAACAATGGCAATCATTGTCGCCACACTGGCGAACGATACGCCCTGCACCAGTGGCAGCTGACAACCCATGAAGGGCACACCAATGGTTTGAACCAGTGTTGCAAGCCCGCCCATAAACAGAGCGGCAGCAATCAGCACACCGATTTCGGCCGGAGGCAGGCCGGCTGCCTGGCCGATAATCAACGGTACGGCAACAATGCCGCCATACATGGTCAGAACATGTTGCAGCCCATAAGCCATGCTTGGGCCAACGCCCAGATACTTGTCTTCGGGACGCTCAGCCTCATCCCTGTATTTGGCATCATCGTGCAAAATGGTTGTCATAGTAGTGCTCGCCGTGTGTTGTGATGTCATTGTCATTATTTGGTCATCGCCCGAAAGCGACCATCTGCGAATCAGGCAAGTTGCAATTCGCCAACGTGGTGAGACGTTCACATACCGTTGTACTTTCTTTTGTATCCAAAAGCTAGTATTTTTTGTGAACACAAAGTGAACAATTTTAAAGACGTGAAATGTCAGGCCTGATCACTGATCAGGCCTGACATTATCGGAGGGATGGGATAGCTGAAAGCAGGCGGAAGCCTGTCAGGTGTAGAACAACAGGGGCACAAACGCCACTAGCAACAGCGAAATGCCCATGGCAATCAGGGGCATAATAATTCGCTCATAACGCTGATAGAACGACCCCGCCTCGGCATCGGCGGCCGCATACTCTGCCTCGCCCACCACCTGGCGGGCCAGCAGATGGTTCAGTGCGACCGGTGGGCTCAGGTAGCCCAGCTCGAAGGCGACCAATGTTACCATCCAGAAATGTACCGGATGAATGCCACTGCCGTAGGCAATAGTTGCGACTGTTGCGGTTACCAGAATAACGGCACCGAATGCATCCATGATCATGCCGAGGATAACCAGAATAACCACCATCAGCATCATGGCCGTCCAGGCACTGTCAAACGCCTGGGGGAAGCTCTGCATGATGTGTGACCGTTCAATCACCCCACCTATGCTGACGGACAGCCCCAGCAGAAGCAGCAAAGCGCCGATCTCTGACGTGGTATCGTTAGTGGCATTACGCAGGCTGCGCTCCAGGCCCTGATGATCGATTTCACCAGACGCCCGGCCTTTCCGGTTTTTCAGGCCGATATGCTCGTACAGCAAGATGGCCAGCATGATGACCGGCAGCAGCCTGGGTGCCGAAAACTCATCCATGTGCACATCCAGAGCGTAGCGATACAGCAGCACCACACCGGCAATGACCAGAATATACGGAATCAGCGGGCGACATGCCAGCACCATGGCGGGAAACGCCTCAGACGAAGGTGCAAGGTTGAACCGGCTTTGTCGGTTCACCGTCAGGGCAACCAGCGTGAACATGGTTGCCGTCAGTACGAAGACCCAGATGCCCCAGCCGAACAGGTCATCGGTTGTCACTTCCCGGTTAAGGTAAGCGATAACAACCACCAGCAGGCATGGCCGCAGCACAACCCCCAGTGAGCCAGACATAGCCGTAGCGGCCAGTGCCAGTTGCCGGCGCGCACCGGCAGCCCGCAATTCACTGTAAATTACGGCCCCGGCGGCAATAACGAAAATACCGGAAGCCCCGGTGTAGGCCGTAGGCACTGCAGCCACAAGCACGGCCACAACGGCCAGCAGCTCCGGTGGCATCCGCCAGGGACGGAATACATTAAATACCAGCGTCGCCAGGCGGGTCTGTTTCAGCATCATGCCCACCCAGACATACAGGCCAACATTCAGAAACATGTCGGCCAGCTCCATCATCTTGCCCAGATAGATACCAATACCGGATGAATGGCCAATCATGGCGAAGTAGGTTCCGGAGATCAAACACATGACTGTGTAGAGCGGCACCGCGAGAAATGCCTTGTTCAGGCTTCCTCCATCCTGCAAGTCATCGGGCACCCGAAACAGCCGGTAAAGGCTGGCCAGGGTGAGACAGGCAAAGCCGGTAATCCAGAAGTTATGCAGGAGCAGCTCTGAGGACGAGACTGATATCTCCGCGCCCAGGCTCGACTGGCGAAAAATCACACTGGAGCCCAGCAACATGGCATTAGCAATGGTTTGCAGTGTGAGCGACACCGTGTAATCCAGGCGTGTTTCCATGGCTCGCATAGCAATGTGATGGCGCGAGAGCGTAGCGGTTACTGCGCACAGCATCACCAGGATGACCAGAATATAGCGCTGGGAGGACAGGCCAAAAGCAATAAGGTCGGCGATAAACAGCTCAACGGCACGGTAGGCTTTAACACCGGGGGTAAGCTGGTCCTGAAGATTTTCGTAGGTTTGATGAGCCGCCTGACAGTCTGCCACGGCCCGCTCAATAGAGAGCCGGACATCCGCAGGATCTTTCTCCTGGGCTCCCAGTAACGCAGCCATGGGATCATCTGAGGAGGTATCGGCCAGCTCTGCGGCCACCGCAGCCTCTATATCCCGGTTGGGGTTACAGTCTGGCTGCACCGGATCCATGCGCAGCTTGTAATAACCGCTCCAGAGCTGCTCACCACCGCGCAACATCTGATTATGGATATCACTGCTGGTTGAAAAGATAACAACAGACAACAGCAACAGGCAGGCTGGCAGTGACGAAAACCACTCCAGCCAGCTACGACGAAAACCGCCTTTGGTCATAACTCGCTACTCTGGAACATTGAATGGTTACAGCAGATCATCCAGATCCATGGTTTCAACGGCTTCCTGTTTGTCATCCCAGAAGGTGCCAAACTGGCTCATGGGCGTGCGATGGCCGGTATGTTCCACCCAAAGGCGATCTGAAATAGCGACGATCATGTTGGTCGCCATGGCATCCACGAACCGCCATTGTTCGTCCGCCTGCGTTTCTTCCAGAGATCTGGCATGTTCACGGATAACGTTTTTGACCATCTCCTGATCGCCCTTGTTCAGGGCAGCAATAGCATGAAATACATGGGCCAGCCGAACGCCGGCTTCTTCGCCCTGCTTATCGGCTATATCCAGACGCTCAAAGGCATTTTCTCCCATAGGCAGTGCCCCCGGGATCATCGCCCAGACCGTTGCCCGGAGTGCCATGGGGGCGCCCCACCACTTATCGTTCTCAAGACAGCCGGTAGAGCGGGCAACAAGGGAGCCGATATTGGCAGGCACACCAATAGAAGAGGTTGACTGGATCTGGGCATTCAGTGCCTGCAAACCAGACAGCAGGCCAGCGAAATAGATGAATTCATCCATATCATCATCAAAGTCTGGGCATTCGCCGGTGCCCGGCTTGCCGTAATAGGCATTATGGTGTTTCCAGGCCTTGAAGTAGCGTTCAGCCGCCAGAGAGTATGCGCGTTTCTGGCGAATCATCGCATCTTCAGCTTCATTCCCATTACCGGCATTCATAGCCGCCAGGCCTGTAAGCTCATACTCCCGTGCCTGCTCTTCGGCACACCCACCAGCAGACAAATACAACATGACTGCAAGCTGATCCGGCTCTGAGGTCACCCGGCCAAAAGACATCAACAAGGGGGCAGTGGCTTCGCTCATGGCGCAGCCCATTGCCAGATCACCACTTTCCATCAGGTAAGGTACCGTGTGGTTGCGGGAGAAGCCCTGCATGACATCGCCAGTGGTTTTGTAAATCATGTGGTTGACCACACCGCACCCCCCAAGCAGAAGACTGGCCGTTACCGCCAAGGCACACCCTTTCAGCCCGGACCAGACACGGACGGGTTTAGAGGCGGAACCGGGGGTATGGCCCAGCGAAGGCATCCGGAAATCTGTCATCACATCGTCACCTTTTTCTTTTTTATTCTGCTACTTTTTGTTCTGTACTTGGTTGTGCTGTCAGCCACTTGCATGTCACGGGAAAACACGGTTTGTTACAACCTGTAACCAGGCCGCATTATGGCCTACGGGCCCCGGTTTTTATGAGACCAGCGCCGCAAATGACGCCAATAACCACAGGTTTTGTCTGTCGCTGGGTTTGCACATTGGCTCGCAAGGCACTATAGATTTAGCAACCGCAGCGTCCGGATGCTGCGGCCTGCACTCATATCCAAAAAAAACAGCAATAAAAAGGAGCACCCAATGCGCAAACCTGAACTCGCTGCTGCGATTGCCGACCGAACCGGGCTGACCCGGGACAAAGCCAGTGAAGTCATTACTGCCGTGACCGATCAGATTTCAGCCGCAGCCGCCCGCGGTGAAGACACAACGCTGATTGGCTTTGGTACTTTCAACATACGGAGCCGCGATGCCAGGAACGGCAGGAACCCGCAAACGGGTGCCACTATTCGCATACCCGCCAGCAAAACTGTGGGTTTCAAAGCAGGTAAAGCCCTGAAAGATCAGATTCGCTGATAGCAGGCCGGGCCCGCCACTGTCGGGGGCCCGTACGCATTTATTCAAACCCCGCTCAGGACGCACCACACTCCGAGCGTGTGGCATCCACACGGCAACGAATCGCCTTCATCAGTTTTAACGCACGCTCGTCATAAATCCCGTCATCCAGCAGGGACAAACGCACCTTGCGGAGCATTTTGTCGTATTCAGCGGTATCTTCCTGTGGCAGGATCATCCACGCCTCTTTGGGAATTCCGGCTTCGGCCTCGGCAATAATGTCGTAAGCCTGCCCCATGCGCTTGATGGCTTCATCACGAACCATCTGGCCTGCCTCGTCCGGGAAGCGGTCCCGGTGAATGATCACCTGAAAATTCATATAGGCAAGCGCGTATTTAAGCACCGCACCATTTGGGTTCACGCCTTTATACAGCTCCAGAGGCTGGTAGGCGACGGCGGGCGCATAGGCAAGATCAACACTGCCGTTGTTGAACTTACCGGCAAAGTTTGCAGAGTTTGAACCCACAACCGAGGCACCGACATATCGCACCATGCGAACGGACGCCTCATCAAAATCCAGAGTGGCAACACGCTTGCCCTGCAGCTTCTCAACCGAATCGATCGTGCGATCACGGGTATACAGATAAACAGCGCCCCCCGGGAATACACCGGCCACTTCATAAGGGCCGTCAATCAGGAGCGGGCGGGCCTTCGGCTGGCTCAGCGTGTTGTACAGCAGCCGCATTTCTTCCTCGCCGGGAACCGCACCCATGGCTTCCAGGCTACCGGTGAACTTGTTAAATTCCCGGGCGCGGGTTCCGGTCAGCAGTACCGCATCGCACTGGCCCGCCTTGAAGTCCTCGGCAGCCACTTTCTCATCGGTATAAGCGCGCAGGTTCAGCTTGATGCCCTTTTTCAGCGCAATCGGCTGAAACGTTTTGGTGATCGCAAACAGGGGGCCATTGGCACCAACAGGGTCGAACACACAAAAGCTGCGCTCAAGCAGCTCTTGCTGAGTCTGGGCCTGGGTGAGAGAAGGCAACAAAAGGCTGGCACACAGGGCAGCCGCCAGGACTACCTGTTGCCGGATGTTTACTGATTTCACGGGATGACTCCTGATTTTTTATTGTCGGGCCCCGGCACCGTCCTGTGTACCGGTTGCGCCACGCTGTCTTTGGCCGACCATAGACCGGCCGTTACAAGAATACGTTGGCACAGGTGCCTGCTATCAAGAGTTTTTAAGCAACACGGGGAATTCTGTGATGGATTCGACAGAGGTTACCCAACCTCTGCCGCATTTCTGGCCAGTGCCCGACGGTCAGACCGCTGGGTGCTGCCAGGCAACATGGCCCGCAGCCAGAGTAAGACGAACAACGCCTGGCAGCTCCCTGTCAGTAACCGGTGCGTGCCGGCCGGCAGACACCAGCGTCTGGGCACCCGGACGCCATCTGGCCTCCGGATCAAACACACACACATCGGCAACATCACCGTCATTCAGACTGGCCTGGCGGTTAATCACAGAAGCAGGGCCGGTTGTCAGTGCCTGAACCAGCCGGCCAAGGGTCAGTTCGCCCTGATCCACCAGCTCCAGCCCGAGGGACAAAACGCTTTCCACGCTGGATAACCCCGGCGCGGTCGCCGCCACAGGTGCCTGTTTGGCAGCTGTGTCATTCGGCTGGTGCTGGCTCACAATAGCGTCAATAATTCCCTCACGAACACCGGCAACAAGGGCCTTGCGATCGCTTTCGCTCCGAAGGGGCGGCCGCACGTGGTACCGGCTATCGAAGCCTTCCAGAGCCTGATCCGTGAATACCAGCTGGTGCATGGCTACATCGGCTGTCACCGCCACACCACGCTCACGCGCCGCTGCCAGCATCTCCACACTGCGGGCGCAGGAAAGCTGGCTCAGGTGCAGCCGCACGCCGGTTTCTTCCGCCAGTAGAATCATTTCCATAACAGCCGCGGTTTCGGCCACTTCGGGTATGCCCAGCAGGCCAAGACGGGACGCGACCAGACCGTCATGGGCGTAGCCATCAGCGGCCAGCGACTGGTTCTCCGGGTTAAACATAACCGTCAGCCCGAAGGTACGGGCATAGGCCATGCAACGGCGCAGAATGCGGGCAGTGCGAACCCCTTTCGTGCCGTTGCCCACAGCCACACAGCCCGCAGCTGCCAGACCGGCCATATCGCTGAGCATGTCACCTTCCAGGCCACGGGTGATGGCACCGACCGGCAGAACATGGATGGGAGAGCGCATGGCTGCCAGATCCATAATCAGATGGGTGACCGCACTGGAGTCGTTAACCGGAGAGGTTTCAGGAGATGCACAGACGGTGGTAAAGCCGCCGTGAGCCGCCGCCCGGGTCTCGGTCGCAATATTGCCTTTCTGGCCGTTACCCGGCTCTCTGAGGTTACAGCAGAGGTCAACAAACCCCGGGGCAATAACACAGCCATCGGCATCGAAGGTAGCATCGGCATCTGCCTGGCTGGCGGCGGCCCCGGACGCGGCAATGTGACCATTGCGAATCAGCAGCGCGGTATTTTCCGTCTCATTGCCCTGGCCATCAAGCCGAAGCCCACCCAGGATCTTCAGGCTGCTTGCTTCTGTTGCACTCATGCGCTGGCCTCCCCACTCTGCTTTTGCTGGCGTTCAGCCACCTGGCCACCCATGGCCATGGACATAACGGCCATCCGGATGGCGATGCCATTGGTCACCTGATTCAGAATGACCGACTGCGGGCCATCGGCCACCGCGGACTCAATTTCCACACCCCGGTTGATTGGCCCCGGGTGCATAACAATGCATTCGGGATGGGCCAGCGACAGCTTCTCCTGGCTTAGCCCATACAGCCGATAGAACTCCCGTTCGCTGGGCAGTAATGCACCTTCCATACGTTCTTTCTGCAGCCGCAGCATAATAACAACGTCCAGATCCTTCATGCCGCTGGCCATGTCGTATTCCACGGTGCAGCCAAGGCTGTCCACATCTTTGGGCAGCAGGGTTCCAGGGGCAATAATGCGTACTTCAGAGGCACCCAGTTCATTCAGCGCCCGAATTTGTGAGCGGGCAACCCGGGAATGCAGTATGTCGCCAACAATCGCAACGCGCAGGCCTTCAAACCGGCGTTTGTGCTGACGAATGGTGAGCATATCCAGCATGGCCTGAGTAGGATGCGCATGGCGGCCATCCCCGGCATTGATAATGGCCACCCCCGGAGTAACACTTTCGGCAATGAAATGGGGCGCACCACTTTGCGAATGGCGCACCACAAACATATCGCTGGCCATGGCCTCAAGATTGAGCAGGGTGTCTGACAGTGATTCCCCTTTGGAGGTTGCCGATGTGCTGATATCAAGATTCAGCACATCGGCAGATAACCGCTTGGCCGCAAGCTCAAATGTGCTTCGTGTGCGGGTGCTGGATTCAAAAAACAAATTGACCACGGTACGGCCACGGAGTAGCGGCACGTTTTTGATGCGGCGCTCTCCCACTTCAATAAAGGAGTCTGCCGTGTCCAGAATATCGGTCAGAATGCCCCGCCCAAGGCCATCGAGTGTCAGGAAGTGTCGCAACTGCCCATCCCGGGTCAGCTGTAGGTGGTTCGGGGAAGGATCGCTTGCGTTCATGGGTCGCCTGTCTGTGTTCTGCGGTGTCGTGTACCTGAAATAACGGTTTACTGCCCGGGGTTCAGCAATTCTATGCGTAACGGGTCCGGCCCCCGCAACTTGATACGCTCATTCGGGCCAAGCTCCAGCTTTTGGCCAGACACATCCGGCTGAACCGGCAGCTCTCTGGCACCGAGATCTATCAGGGTGGCCAGTATGATACTGGCTGGCCGGCCATAATCGAATATCTCATTCATGGCTGCCCGGATGGTACGGCCACTCATGATCACATCGTCAATCAGAATAATGTCCCGGCCTTCGGTATCGAATGGCAGGCTTGAAGGCATCACTTTCGGGTTGAGCCCAATGCGGCTGAAGTCATCACGGTAGAATGAAATATCCAGCTCACCGTAAGGCTCGTTCAGTGCCAGACGCTGGCTCATGATATCCGCCAGCCAGACGCCACCGGTCCGGATGCCAATAAGGGCGGGCGAGCTTACCTTGCGCGCTTCAAGCAGCCGGCGCAGATTCGTCGCCAGCGTATTCAGCAACGGGTCAATCTCAAGCAATGCGGTCATTCCTTCCTCACTGTTAAAACAAAGCCGACGTGTATTACTCACCGGAATGGGTGCTCTGCAGCCCGAACCAGGTTTCCAGAATCAGTACGGCGGCCCGGTCATCAACGCCATCGCGACCAAACTCCCGGCTGCCGCCGGCACGGATAACCTCGCCTTTTGCCTCAAAACTGGTGAGGCGCTCATCCACCATTTCCACCGGCAGATGAAAGCGGCCGTGAAGGCGCTTCCCAAACTTGCGCGCCCTGGCGCACATGGCGTTTTCAGTGTCATCCATATTAAGCGGCAGACCTACCACGATAAGGTCAGGCTGCCACTCGGCCAGCAGGCTTTCGATGTGGCTCCAGTCTGGCACGCCATTCCGGGCCGGAATCATGGCTACCGGCTGCCCGGTGCCAAGCATTGTTTGCCCGGAGGCAACTCCAATGCGGCGGGTACCAAAATCAAACGCCATGACACGGCCCCGGGGTTGGTCAGGCATGACCTACAGTCTCGCTTAGCTGGTTCAGATCAATACCCATCAGCTGTAATACGGCCTGGTATCGCTCGTTCCAGGGTGTGTTGAACAAAATGTCCGTACTGGCCGGGCACGTCAGCCAGGCATTGCTGCCCAGTTCATCTTCCAGTTGACCGTCACCCCAACCAGAGTAGCCAAGCGCCACCAGAAACCGGTCTGGCCCTTCACCCTGCCCGATGCCGGCCAGGATATCCCGGGAAGTCGTCAGCATGACATTGTCGGTTACATTGGCAGTGTTTTGCCAGCGGGTGTCTGGCGGATGAAGAACAAAACCTCTTTCCTGCTCAACCGGGCCGCCGCAAAACACCGGCAGGTCCAGCTCCCCGCCTCGCATATCCAGCTGCTCAAGAATTTCACCCAGATGTATGTCCAGCGGATAATTAATCACCAGTCCCAGTGCTCCGTCATCGGAGTGTTCACACAGATAAATAACAGCGCCACGGAAGCGCGGGTCTGCCAGCCACGGGGAAGCCACCAGAAAATGATGTTTCAGGCTGTCGGGCGGGTGCGTTGGTGCCATCATCCGGATGTGAGCCCCCGTTTCTGAAAGGACCAGGTTCGTATGATTTCCAGTTCATCGACGTTTTTGCGCATTTCGTCGGGAAACGGTGCAAAGGGTGACGCCATTCTGACAATGCGAATCGCTGCGTCATCAAGTACCGTACTACCGGATGACTGCAGAACAGCCACCTCCTTGATTGTGCCATCTTTTTTGAGCGATACCAGCATGCGTAACGTACCGTACAGGCCGGCACGGCGCGCTTCTGTCGGATAATTGATGTTGCCCACCCGGGTAACCTTGCTCACCCAGTTCTGAACATACCATGCGTTGGTCGATTTGAGAGTAGAGGCGGCCGTAACACGCATAACTCTGGGTTTACGGGCATAGGCCTGCTGCTGGGCATCAAACCTGGCTTCCAGGCTGGCAATTTCCAGGCTGCGGGCCATCAGGCTTTTCTTTTTACGAACCGGCAAAGGCTCATCAACCGGATCAACCTGCTGTTCCGGCTGGCTGACTTTCTGGCGGGATGCGCTTTCCGTTTGCACCACCTGCCGCTGCTGTTCTGGCTGCGGCCTTGTGCGAGAGGCGGGCTTGGGCTGAACCTGCGCGACCTCTGGCTGACTTGTCTCCGCAGGCTGCGGCGTCGTCATTTCCTGTACATCTTCCTCGGTGCCACTACCCTGCTGATTGGTCTGAGCCAGAAAGTCCGCTTTTTCCGGTGCTTTTTCATCATCAAACTGAGACAGGGTAATTTCCATCGTCTGCGCAGACGCCTGTGGCGGCTCCGGAGCAAAGGTAATGCCCAGCACAATAACAGCATGCACTGCCAGCGCTATAAAAAGCGTGAAAGAAAACCGGTCAAAGTCGCTTACCTGAACAGCCATGCCTGATCCTGATTCAATCGCTACTCCATTTATTGCACGTTAAGCACGCTTACGGTTTTCCAGATGTCGGGCGACAGCATCCATAAGCAGCCCGCCAATATCCGTTCCGAAGGCAGAATCAAGCTCACGTATGCAAGTGGGGCTGGTGACATTAATTTCGGTCAGGTAGTCACCAATAACGTCCAGCCCGACAAAAACCAGCCCCCGGGCTTTTATGACCGGTGCCACCCGCTCACAGATTTCCCGGTCACGGGCTGTCAGCTCGCGCCCTTCTCCACGCCCGCCAGCGGCAAGATTCCCGCGATTTTCACCTTTCGACGGTATCCGTGCCAGCGCATAAGGTACAGGCTCGCCATCAATCATCAGAATGCGTTTATCACCCTGGCTGATTTCCGGAATGTATTTCTGGGCCATCGCCTGCCGTGTGCCATATCCGGTCAGGGTTTCAATGATGACGCCAAGGTAGAAGTCGTTCTCTTTGACCCGGAAGATCGACTGACCGCCCATGCCATCAACCGGTTTCATGATGATGTCACCATGGCGGGCATAGAACTCCCGAAAACGCTCCGGGGACCGGCTCACCAGAACAGGGGGAGTCAGATCCTCAAACTGGGTGGCAAACAGCTTCTCGTTGCAGTCACGCAGGGTCGCTGCCGGATTCACCACAAAGGCACCCTGCTGCTCAGCGGCCTCAAGAATATAGGTTGTCACCAGGAACTCACGATCAACCGGCGGGTCTTTGCGCATCAGGATAACATCCAGATCACCCAGGTCGCGCTCCTGGCTTGCGCCGAAACTGTACCAGTCGTCCGGATCCAGGCGCACGCTCAGCTCGCGGGTGCGGGCCATGGCCCGGCCGCCATCAAGGTACATATCCTGAAGTTCCATATACTCAAGTTGCCAGCCGCGGGCCTGCGCTGCCAGCAACATGACCAGTGAACTGTCTTTTTTGAAATGGATATCCTCAATGGGGTCCATCACGATCCCGAGTCGGACTGTCATAGTGTCTGTTGAGCTCCGTGAGTGAAAAACACGAACCGGTCTGCAGAGCGAACCGGCGGATAAGTGCTATGCTGAAACCTCAGATGGTATTGTACCCGAACTGCAAATGCATCCGCAGAAATCCTCAGCTGATTACGTGACGTTGCAGACGAAAGTACAAATGGTCACAAAGTAATACTTTTTATCCGGCCATTGATACTCTATAAATGAGCGGGGTTTATAGAAGAACCTTAAGGTTTGTGTTAAAAACCCCGTTTGAAAATAATGACACGCTGAGCGCAAGGCAGTTGGACAATGGATGAC
>CAYUTG010000060.1:0-14015 GCA_964447555.1 uncultured Marinobacter sp. | reverse complement strand
GTTTGATCAGGACATGCAGGGTGAGCCGGGCTCAGACCGGAAAATCCTGGATATTCTGACTCGCTTCAAAGTGCGTTTCATGTCCAAGGATACCAACGCAAACACCATCACCCACTACGTGGATACAACGCTCAAGCATGCCAAGCGTGTGGTTAAGGCACTGGAAGAAGTCTTCCCGAATGCCGAAATTAACGCTCGCAAGGTGGCCGTGGTGTCTGCGATCGGCAGTGATATGAAGGTGCCGGGTATTCTGGCCCGCTCTGTTAAGGCACTGGCCGATGACAGCATCAGTGTGCTGGCGGTACACCAGTGCATGCGCCAGGTGGACATACAGTTTGTGGTGGATGTCGATAATTACGAAAAAGCCGTTGTTGCCCTGCACCGCGTGCTGATCGAAGCTTATAACCACGAATACGCCATTGTGGCAGCTACTATTGAATAAGCGGAGTTAGCCCCGGTTACGGGGCTAATCGCCGGCACTCTTCGTGCTGGCGGCAGTGGATCAGGTGATCGTTCACCATACCCGTTGCCTCCATAAATGCGTAAACAATGGTCGGGCCGGCAAAGTTAAAGCCGGCCCGTTTCAGTTCACGGGACATAGCCTCGGATTCAGGACTGCTTACCGGCACCTGCTCCATACTTTGCCACTCGTTCTGTATCGGGTGCCCTCCTACAAACGCCCATAAAAACTCACTGAAGCTTACCCCCTTATCCCTCAGAGCAAGAAAGGCCTTTGCGTTTTTGATAATCGAGTGAACCTTCAGGCGGTTGCGGATAATTCCGGGGTTTGCCAGCAGCTCTGCAATTTTTTTCTCGTCATAGCGAACAATCATTTCCGGGTCGAACTGATCATAGGCCTCGCGGTAAGTGTGCTGTTTGCGAAGTATGGTCAGCCAGCTCAGGCCCGCTTGCTGGCCATCCAGGCACAGTTTCTCAAACAGCGCGTAGTCATCGTATTCTGGCCGGCCCCACACGGTGTCGTGGTAGTGAACGTATAACGGATCAGTTCCGCACCAGGGGCAACGCTTTGCTTCATCCACAGTGATGTTTCTCCGCTTTATTGAGTGGTGGGACCAATGGCACGCTGCAGCACCGGCGCAGCTGCATGAGTGAGCACGATGGGTTGTGTTAATGGAAGGTTTGCTTCCGGAGACGCCAGAAGGCAGAGGCCTGGCATTTGCTGAGTGTGCGGCGGTAACTGGTAAACCAGTGTGATTAAAAAGCCATTCAGGTGGAAACAACAGGCCTGCCAGCCCTGCTCTGGCCTGTCTCCTGCCAGTGTGAACCCTGGCCCGACCTCCAGTGCCTGTAGATTGCCGGCAATGCCCCTTTCGGTTGCTTTCAGCCAGGCTTCTTTCAGGGTCCACACGGTCAGAAACGTCTCGGCGCTGTCTTCAGCATGCAGCCAGTTCTGTTCCTGTGGGGTAAACCATCGTTTTGCCAGTTTCTGCCATCGTGAGTGCCGGCCCAGTGGTTCAATGTCGACCCCAATGGGCGTATTGTCAGCGCTGGCGGCACAGGCCGACAATCCGTGGCTGTGGCTGAGCGACAGCCGCCATCCCGGTGGGGTATCGGAACTGACCGGCCGGCCATTCACGGGCCGGCATTCGGCGGGGTTCTGGCCGCTGGCGCCGGCCAGGGCCTGGCGTATCAACCACCGGCTGGTCAGATACTCACGCTGGCGTGGGCCACTGAATCTGGCCACGGTGTGCTGTTCTGTGGGTGTCAGCCAGCCTGGCTGAACCGGGGTGCTGCCGGCCTTTTCGTGGCAAAGCCAGATGGTAAGATCAGGGCTGCAGGCGCTGGATGAGCCAGTCATCATCTTGTCTCACATATTCGAAACGGTCATGTAACCGGCTGGGGCGGCCCTGCCAGAACTCAATACGCTCGGGAACCACCCGGTAACCCCCCCAGAAGCTGGGAAGCGGGATTTCGCCATCGCTGAATTTCTTTTTTAACTCAGCAACTTTCTGCTCCAGCAGACCTCTGGATGTAATGGCTTTGCTCTGCTCCGACACCCAGGCGCCAATCTGGCTGCCCCGCGGCCGCGAAGCAAAATAGCGCAGCGATTCCGCCTTGCTGACTTTTTCCACCGTACCCCGGATACGCACCTGCCGGTTCAGGGCTATCCACGGGAACAGCAGCGCAGCACGGGGATTCTCCTCAATATCCTGAGCTTTACGGCTTTCGTAGTTGGTATAAAACACAAAGCCGTTCGCATCAAAATACTTCAGCAGCACGGTTCGGAGATCCGGCATCTTATCCCGGCCCGTGGTTGCCAGAGACATGGCGTTGGGCTCCAGAATTCCGGCGTTTCTGGCGTCTTCAAACCAGAGTTCAAATTGTCTGACCGGGCTCTCGTCCAGAGCGCTGTGGTTCAGCCCTTCGCTTTCAAATTCCCGACGCATTTCGCCGATGTCCATAACATCCACCCTTGTGTATGAATACTGAAGCCTGTACGGGCCATGAGCATATCCGGTTCAGTGGCTCCTGTCAGGGTCGAATGCTGAGCCGGTACCCGCATCAGAAAATGACAAAGTAACCATTTGCCGACTATCCTAGAGAGCCAGACCCAGAGCCACCACGGCCCTGGTGTTTTGTTCAGCAGAAGGAGTCGTCCGTGGCCGAGAGCCGTCAACACAGCCATTTGGCAAGAAACCTGATTGTCGGGTTGCTTGTGCTTGTTGTTCTCTATGCGCTGGCGGGGTTTCTGTTACTACCCTGGTGGCTGCAGCGGATTCTGCCTGAACAGCTTGACCAACGAATGGGCTGGCAGGCAAGTGTTGAGAACATTCAGGTTAACCCCTTCACGCTGAGTGTTGATACCACCGGCTTGCATGCAAAAGACAGCGAGGGCCAGCCGGTTGTCGGGTTTGACCGTCTGTTTGTGAACCTGAATTTTTTCCAGCTGATCCGGGGCACGGTTGGGTTCCAGACGATTGAGTTGCAGGAGCCGTTTATCCGGCTTGACCTCCTGAAGGATAACAGCATTAATCTGGCCCGGGACTGGCAGAACCACAACCCACCAGGTGATGAGCCAGCCAGTGAAGACACCAGCACCGGCGAAAGTGAGCCGCCCCGGCTTTATTTTCAACACCTTGCCATTCAGGGCGGCAGGTTGCTGTTCCGGGATTTCAGCCAGCAGCAGCCGGCCGAGTTCCGGATAGAGCCGCTGGATCTGGCTCTGAATGACCTTGCGACCTGGCCGCGAGATGACGACAGTAGCTACCATCTGCAGGCTGCTATCGGTAGCCAGACCATTGACTGGCAGGGTGAGCTCAGTGTGACGCCCCTGTATTCCAGGGGTCATCTGAAGGTTTCGGATATTGATTACAAAACCCTGAAGCACTTCCTTGCCCCCGTGATGCCCTACGATCTTCGTGGCGGGCAGGTCAGTGTGCAGTCTGATTACGAACTGAAATCTGATCAGCGCCTGTATCTGAGCACCAGTGACGGCACCCTCACGCTGGCTGATCTGGCGATTGCCATTGATGAGAAAAACGATGAGGCAAGGCTGACAACCGGCACTCTGGAAATAGACCGGATTGGGTTTAATCTGAGCGCCAGGGAAGCGCAGGTTGGTAAGATTACGCTGGGTCATCTTGATCTGGCGCTGGCCAGAAACGCCTCCGGGGAAATTGACTGGCTGGCACCGTTGGATAACGCCGGTAATGAACAACCGCCGGCAACCGACGATGCTGCTGACAGCCCGGCTTTCCGCTGGTCTGTAGAAAGCATTGCCCTTGCAGACAGCCAGGTGCATTGGCAGGATCACCAGCCGGCAACGACCGCAAATGTGACTCTGAAACAGCTGTCTGTTGTGACCGGTAAACTCAGCAGCGAACTTGAAGAACCCGTCACCTACAAGGCAACCGCCGCCCTCGCCGACGGCGGTACCTTGTCTGTGCAGGGGCAGGCAACACCCCAGCCATTCAATCTGGAGGCTGCGATATCGGGCACGGGCATCACCCTGAGTACCTTTAACCCCTACCTGCAGGAAGGTGCCAATCTCGCCATTACCGACGGTCATCTTGAGGTTGATGGCCACCTTGATCTGGACGGACAGAAAGATCCGCTAACCGGCACCTTCAGCGGAACGGCTGAGGTGGGCGGGTTTGCCGCCGGCCTGCCCGGTGCGGAGGATTCCTTGTTTTCCTGGCAAACCCTGCGCCTTGCGCCGGTTGAATACAATGTTTACCCGGCACGGCTGGAGATTGGTAAGGTCACACTTGCAGAGCCGGATGTTCATGTGGTTCGCGAGGCGGACAACAGACATAACCTGGAGCGGATTATTCCGCCTGCCAGCGCGAGCCCGGCCGCTGAAACAGAGGCTTCAGAAGCAGGTGGTGGTGGCAGCCAGAATGATTTCATCTTCCGTATTGGCCAGGTGTTACTTGAAAACGGAGCGGTGGATTACACCGACAGAACCCTGCGCCCGGTATTCAGTTCATCGCTTGATCACCTCAACGGATCCATTTCGGGGCTGAGTAATATTGCCCCGCAACAGGGCAAAGTGGCGATCAATGGCCGGGTTAATAAGGCTGCCACCGTTGCCTTCAAGGGTGAGATCGGCACTCTGGGTACAGACGATGAAACCAATCTTACACTCACCATGAGTGATCTGTCCCTGCCGGCCCTGTCACCCTATTTCGGTCGTTATATTGGCTATGGCGTGGACAGCGGCAAACTGAACCTGAATCTGGACTACACCATTGCCGGCAGCCATATCAAGGCAACCAATCAGGTCATCATGGACCGGTTGCAACTGGGCGAGGCGGTGGCCAGCGATCAGGCGGTAAATGCACCCGTTAAACTGGGGCTGGCACTGCTGCGGGATTCCAATGGTGTGATTGAAGTGGATCTGCCCATCAGTGGTGATCTTTCAGACCCGGAGTTTGGCGTGGGTAAAGTGGTTATGCGCACCTTTGTGAACCTGCTGGCCAAGGCTGCGACCTCGCCGTTCAGCATGCTGGGCTCGATTGCCAGCCTGGCCGGGATCAACGGGGAGGAACTGGGCCAGGTCAGCTTCCCGGCCGGCAGTGCGGAGCTGGGCACCAGTGAGCTTGAAAAACTGCAAGCTCTGGCCACTGCGCTGCGTGACCGCCCGGATCTGTTACTCAATATCCGGGGTGGTTCTGCATCCGAAACTGATGGTCTGGCCCTGCTGCGGGAGAAACTGACCAATCATGGCGAGAAAACACTGTCTGAAGAAGACTGGCGGAATGCCCGCAAGGCTTACCTGGCGGGTGATCCATTACTGGCTCCTGAGGCGCTGAGCCAGTTAGCGAGCGCCCGTGCCAATACGGTTCGAAGCCTGTTGCAAAATACCTACGATGTTCCGGCAGGTCAGTTATTCCTGCGGGAGCCATCAAACGATGCGCAGGTGGGCAGCAACCAGCAGGTTATTAACGGATTTACTCTGGATGTCCGATAGGGCTTTGGCCTGAGCGTTTTGCTTCCAGCGTGTTGGGGGCGTTAGCAGGGATGCCGTCGGGCAATGTCAGCCCCCATTTTTTAACCAGCGATTGATAGGTGCCCTGTTTAATCATGGGAGCAAGCATTTGATAGAGGTCGCTGGCGCTGACGGGGCCATCTTTGCGGGCGATAATCCGGAGGTCGAATTTATGGTCGGGCTTTTCAGATATTAACAACTTATTGCGGTCTTTGGGATGCTCTGAAAAATACGTGTGCAGGTAGGCCCGGCTGGCAATGGTAATTTCAGCCACCGAAGGCCGGTCTGCGATAATCAGTTGCAGGTTGCGCTTTTGGCTGCTGGACAGTTCAATGTCGAATTTGTCCTGAAGTGCTTTGGTGCTGGTTTCAAAGCCTGAAAAACGATAGTGATATCCAGATAAGGCAACAATGCGATGATCGGCCACATTGTTGAAAAATGACTGGTCTCGCCCTGGCTTTTTCAGAGCAACGTAAAGCTCTTCATCGGTAAGCAGTGGCGAGCTGGTGGTTACATCGCGGCCCGACCAGCCCCAGACATCACTTTCAAAAAAAATGACATCGTAAAGTCCTGCCTCAAAATCCAGGTGCCGGCGCTGGGGAGAGGTGTATACGACATGGAACTGAACGTCGGGGTTTGTGGCTTCAATCCGGTGCAGCACGTCGCCCAGTAATCCACTGACCTGGTGATCTTCACTGACTTCTGCAATAGGGGGAAAATAGTAGGCCCCTACGTTGATGGTCGTGTTTGCCGAAGCAACTGGTGCCCATACCAGCATGAGAAGTGCAGGCATAGTCAGGCGTGCTATGAGTTTCCGGAGGCTGGGCATGCTGAGCCTGTTGATATAATGAACAAGTATTCAGATTAGCACCGCCACAGTGCCTTCTGAAGGCTTAAAATATAAAGTTACGTAAAATCGGAATGTGAACTATGTCTCGTCCTCTTAGTCATTTCTTTGCCTATGTGTCCCGCTTGCGCTGGATCAAGCGCTGGGGGCTGATGCGAAATGCCATAGAGGAGAATGTAGCCACCCATTCCTGGGAGGTGGCCACGCTGGCACACGCTTTGGCATTGATACGGAACCGCCACTTTGATGGTCAGGTGAATGCTGATCGCGTTGCAGCGGCAGCACTGTATCATGATGCTACAGAAGTTATCACCGGTGACATGCCAACACCTGTTAAATATCACTCCCAGGTTATGAGAAAGGCCTTTGGTGATATAGAACACAAAGCCGAAGCGGAGTTGCTGGCACTGCTACCCGACGATTTGCGGGCGGATTTTGCCCCTTATCTGCAGGAGTCTCTGTTACCGGAAGAGGATCAGGCGCTGATCAAGGCGGCAGACCGCTTGTCTGCCTGGCTGAAATGCCGGGCCGAGATTCGCACCGGGAACAAGGAATTTGAGCCAGCGGAAAGCCAGATACGCCGCCGGCTTGAGCAGGAAGGCCTGCCAGAGGTGACCTATTTTATGGCGGTGTTCGCGCCCAGTTACGATCAGCCTCTGGATAACCTGCTGGAGTGAGGGCTCCAGCAGGTACCGGAAGATCAGATACTACCGGCTGAGCCCACCATGCCACTGCGCAGCCCATCTTTCTGAAGCGATTGGCGAACCACATCTTCAGGGCTGCCTGCCAGCTCCCGGAACATACCCATGGAACCCAGCAGCGCAGACGACTCATAGGGCACAAACACCCGTTCGCCGTCTTTTGCCATGTTGGGCAATACCTTGATATAGCTTTGCCCAAGCAGATAACCAATAACCGTTTGCTTGTTCTCTTCCGATTCGCCCATGGCACTTAGCACCAGGCGAATGGACTCCTGCTCACCCTGAGCACGCAGAATAGCCGATTCCTTATCGCCCTGAGCGTTGAGAATAGCAGACTCCCGCTGGCCCTGAGCCATGGCAATCGCTGCGGACTTCTCGCCTTCTGCCTCGGTTACCGTGGCCCGGCGCTTCCGCTCTGCCGCCATTTGCAGGCGCATGGCCTCTTCCACTTCCTCCGGCATGCTGATGTCCTGCACCTCAACACGGGTCAGCTTTACGCCCCACTTGGAGGCCGGCTCTTCCATTTCAGCCTGAATGGCGTTGTTCACCTCACTGCGGGATTCAAACAGCTTGTCCAGTTCCATTTTACCCACCACCGAGCGCAGGGTGGTTTTTGCCAGCACCTCAACGGCCTGGCTCATATTGGCCACCTCGTAAACGGCGCGCCGGGGGTCAATAATCTGGTAGTAGAGGGCGCCGTTGATTTTTACGGTAACGTTATCGGTGGTAACAACGGGCTGGCCAGGAAAGTCCATGACCGTTTCACGGCGGTCAATACGGGTTTCATCGCTGGTCACCGGGTGGTAGTCCTCCCCCATGCGCACATAGCGGATCATGGTGATGGGCCGTGGCCGCTCAATAAACGGAATAATAATATTCACACCGCTTTCCAGCACCCGGTTAAACGAGCCCAGGCGTTCAATAACCATCACCTCAGACTGGCGTACAATCACCAGCCCCTTGGCGATAATGAAAATACCAATAGCAACAAAAATAAGGCTGAGTACCAGCCCGGGGGTAATAAACGATTCCATGCTTACTGCTCCTTGTGTGTGATCGTTTCAACAACGGCCGTGGTGCCGTCGAAATGCCTGAAGATAACCTCGGTTCCCTCGGGCAACTCTGCGGTGTCTGTGCCAGTGATTTTCAGGCGGTAAAAATCACCGTTCATCTTGATGCCGGAGGCGCCATCAAAATCCCGTTTTAGCGTGCGATAACGCTGCCCCTGCTCCACACCCGTGCCCGTTGTGCCATAGGCAACGCCTTTTGGGGAATATTTCGGACGTATCCAGCGAATGGCAATGGGTACCAGCAGCCCTGAGAACACCCCCATACCAACCAGTTGCCATTCAAATGGCACACCAAAGAAGGCCAGCAATGATGTCAGTGCGGCGGCTACTCCCAGAGCCAGCAGCAGCAAAACGCCTGAAGTGAGCTCCGCAAGGCTCAGAACAAGCGCGAGAATCAGCCAGAAATGCGTCAGGCTCCATTCCATACTATGTGTCCATCCATCCAGAGTAGAAGGCGGTTGCCGAAAGGATTGTACCCAAATTCCGGGGCCAGCGTTACAGGGTGGCCATAATGCCTGCAAGGCGCGCTCGTTCAGGCCATGTTCAGGCGTTATGCAACTGCTAGAGTATTTACTTTAATCAGTAGTCGCCAGGCAAATACACACTTATAAAAAACCGAAGGAGCCTTATTCATGAACAACCTGAAAAACAAAGTGGCTGTTGTTACCGGGGCCGGGTCAGGTATCGGGCGGGCGCTTGCGTTAGCTCTGGCAGCCCGGGGATGCAGGCTGGCATTGTCAGATGTGAACAAAACTGCGCTTGCAGAAACCGTAGCCGCCCTTAAAGGCTCTGAGGTAAAAAGCTATGTGCTGGATGTGTCAGACCGGGACGCCATTTATGCACACGCTGATCAGGTGGTCAGTGATTTTGGTCAGGTGAACCTGATCATTAACAATGCCGGCGTTGCGCTATCCGCAACCGTGCGGGAAATGACCGATGACGATTTCAAATGGGTTATGGATATTGATTTCTGGGGTGTGGCTCATGGTACCCGTGCGTTTCTGCCTCATCTGATTGCCTCTGGTGACGGTCATGTCGTGAATATTTCCAGCGTGTTTGGCCTGATTGGTGTACCCAAGCAAAGTGCTTACAATGCGGCCAAATTCGCGGTTCGTGGGTTTTCTGAATCACTTCGGCAGGAAATGAAACTGGAAGGCCAGCCGGTGTCGGTCAGTTGTGTACACCCCGGGGGTATCCGTACCAACATCGCCAACTCGGCCCGGATGGGCAAATCTGAAAATGGCGAGGCTCAGCGGAAAGGCTTCGACAAACTGGCCATAACCACACCGGAAAAAGCGGCCCAGATCATTGTAAAAGGCATTCTCAAAGACGAATCCCGCATTCTGGTTGGCCCGGATGCCTGGGGCATTGATGCGATTAACCGCTTGCTCGGCTCAGCCTACCAACCGCTGGTGCAGCGCTTCTCCAAAAAGAACCTGTATATCTGACTGGCAATCAGCAGGTCAGGCTCAGGGCTGACCTGCTGAATATTTCCTACCCGGTAAAAACGCCCTATACTTGCTGATCAACAGGGAAGGGGACGGCGTGCTTTATGTCTGATCTCACGGATTTTGGGGAAACTCTGGAGCAAAGCCGCTCCGGGCTCCGTGATAACCATCGCCGCTCGTTAATGCGGCTTTTATTTATCGCAACCGGGGTTGCGCTGGTCGTCTTTGCCTGCCTTCAGTTTTTTAACGGTTTCCGTTGGCTGGCTGCGATCGAACTTACCGCAAGCACTGCACTTTTCTTCGGCATTTTCCGGCTGAAATCCACCGAATATCTTCAGCAGTGGATATACGTCTATCTGGTTACGCTATTCAGTTTCTTCCTGGTTATTATGCTGCTTCCGGAGGCCTCGGTAGCTGCATTTGTCTGGTTGCTGATGATCCCGGTTCTGGCGTACAGCCTGCTTGGCAAGCATGAGGGCCTGATTCTCAGTGTGCCGTTTATGCTGGTGGGCGGCGGGATTTATTACTGCTATCTGGGCGAAGCCAGTAACCCCCGTGTGTTGATTGATTTACTGAACATGGTGCTTTGTGCAGGCCTTCTTCTGGGTTTTGTCCACATGTACGAAACCCGCAGAGAGGAGGCAGAGAAACGCCTTGTCGATATGGCCCAGACAGACGCCATGACCGGGCTGGCAAATAGGGCGTACTTTCAGAACACTCTGGAGCGAACCATTGCCGAATGCCGGCGTAATGACACCAGTTTTGCACTGGTAATGATCGATATTGATCACTTCAAACTCATTAATGATACGCTGGGGCACGATGCAGGTGATCATGTACTGCGGCATATCGGCGCCTGTCTGACTGAGCGATTGCGTGCTACGGATTCGGTTGGCCGGCTGGGTGGTGAGGAATTTGGCCTGCTGCTCAGAGACGTAAAGCCTGCGGATGCGTTTGAGCTGGCAGATGAGTTGCGCCAGCGCATTGCCCGATGTGAGTTGGCCTATGGTGAGGCAACCATACGCATAACGGCCTCATTCGGAATAGCCCAGTGGCCGGATTTTGGCCCCAGTGCAACCGATCTCTTCCGGGCTGCGGATCGCTGTCTGTACAGCAGTAAACGGGGTGGCCGTAACCGGATCGTCCGTGCTGGTAACAGTGCGGCATCCGGGCAGGGTGAGCTGGCACCGGAAACCCATTTGTAAGCGTTCAGGAAACGATCTTCCCCATGTGTGAATTGCTGGCCATGAGTGCCAATACCCCAACCGATCTTTGTTTCAGTTTCACCGGGCTTACCCGGCGGGGTGGCGATACCGGCCCTCATAAAGATGGCTGGGGTGTCGCTTTTTATGAAGGTAAGGGCGTTCGTGCGTTTCACGATGTCGATGCCAGCGCCAACTCCCGGATAGCCGAGATGGTGCAGACGCACCCCATCAAAAGTGAAGTGGCTGTCTGCCATATCCGTCAGGCTAACGTGGGTGATATCTGCCTGGCCAACACGCATCCGTTCAAGCGTGAACTGTGGGGGCGGTACTGGGTGTTTGCTCACAACGGCCAGCTCTCTGAGTTTCGCCCTGCTCCCGGGTTTTATGAACCGGTTGGCACCACAGACAGTGAAGCCCTGTTCTGCGACATGCTTAATCATCTGCGCAGTAGCTGTGACCACAGCTCGACAACCGACGACATGGTGAAGCGGCTGGTGACGCTATCGGAGCACTACGCCCGCCAGGGCGTGTTCAACCTGTTGCTGAGTAACGGTGACTGGTTATTTACCTACTGCACAACCAAGATGGCGAGCATTACCCGGCGAGCGCCGTTTGGCCCTGCCCGCCTGAAAGATGCAGACGTCATTATTGATTTTGAATCGGAAACCACGCCGGACGATGTGGTAAGTGTCATTGTGACCGAACCGCTGACAACCGACGAGGACTGGGATATCTACCAGCCCGGCGAATGGCGGCTGTGGCGCAAGGGGGAAATCATTCAACGAGGCAAAGCGGGGCCGGAGTGATTTTCAGAAGATCAGACCGGCCAGCCACATATTGTGCTTTACTGAAGTGTCCGGCGATTGCCCGTTTTGTACTGCGGGGCAATACTGTCCTGAATCCGGGCTTTGAATTCAGTAATCAGCTCACTGTTGTCTTTATCCCAGGGGTGGAAGCCAGGTCGAAAATAGTCCAGCCAGGTTGGAATCAGGCTTGAGAAGGTGCCGTTTTTGCCCCACATGCGCCAGAGGCCTTTGGCTGAACTCTTCAAAGAAAAGCCTTTCCCGTCATGCACCATCATTCGGCCTGTGTACCAGGTAGCGACAACGCCTAGCAAGGCTGTGCTCACCACCTGATAAAACGCCCGCTCGGCGTAAGTACCGCCTGCCTGCTGAAACACATCAAACGCGACTGCTTTGTGTTCGGTTTCCTCAATGGCATGCCATACCCAGAGTGGGCGCATGGTCTCATGCATATCTTCGCGCACGTCGTCCCGCTCAAGCAGCATGTCGGCCATCATTGCCGTGATATGCTCCAGCGCGCAGGTAACGGCTAACTGGTGGCGTTTGGGGAACTTTCGGGCAGCATTGAGCAATACTTTCAGATCTCGCTCCATCTCATCAATGGGCATGCCCCGGTCACGCACATGCTGATTCATGGCGATATGTTCCAGCGAATGCATGGCTTCCTGCCCGATAAAGCCCCGCACCTCTTCTTTCAGTTTCGGGTCCTGAATCTGGTCGCGAAAGGCGCGTACCGAATCTACAAAAAACTGCTCCCCTTCGGGAAACAGCACAGATAAAGCGTTCATGGTGTGGCTGATCAGATAGTTGTTGTCCAGCCAGTAGCGGGGTACTTTATCATCGAACTCAAACCCCATACGCTGGGGCTTGATCGCGACATGATCCGGTGTGTGTGAAGCCTTGCCCGTTGTTACGGTTGGTTGTTCGGATGTCCTGGTTCTCAGCATGTGTGTACTCCTCACTCTGGCTGATGTTATGGAAACAGTCTGAAAGAAAAAAGCCAGAGACTGAATGCGAGAAGAGGACGGCTGTCGCCCCGAATGGGACAGGGCCCGGCCGCCGATTGGCCCCGATGACGGGAACGCACCCGCAACCCGCACCACTGTGGTGTATCCGGGGGTTTGCTAGAGTCAGGTTATTGTCTTCTTAATCCCTTCAGTAAAGGATGTTGTCATGGTACCAGCCGGACAGGATAAAGAACGCCAGATGCTGGGCTTGTTCCTGGTACCCGGAGTGTACCTGCGGGTGCTTGCTGAAACCGTGGAAACGCTGGGGTACAGCGGCCGTTCTTTGTATGAGGGTATGGAATTTACCAGCGAAGACCTGAAATCAAATAACAGCCGCGTGTTTGTAACCGATGCCATGATAATGGCCGAGCGGGCACTGGCCCTGGCGGGGCAGCACGGGCTGAGTTTTGCCCTGGCACGGGAGCTGCGATTAACCATTCACGGCACCCTGGGGTTTGCTGCCTTAACCAGCCCTACCTTTGCCGATGCCCTGCACTCGGTAAGGCGTTACCTGCAATTGCGAGCCCCTTTCCTGAGCATGAACGTGGCGGAAGCTGACGATCAGGTGCTGGTGACACTAAGCACGGAGTTTGATGTGCCGGGCCTGCATCCGTTTCTGGCGGAAACTGTGAGTGCCACGCTGATTTTACTGACCGAACAACTGTTGGACAGAACCGATGCAGAAACACACGGTTTTGCCATGCAGGATGGCAAATTGCCGGGCGTTACTGTGCGCCTGAAAACACCGGAGCCGGCCTATTACCGTGACTATGCCGGCCAGCTACCGGTGCCGTTTCAGTACGATCAGCCAGATGAAATGCTGGTGTTCCCCAAAGAACTCTTGAATGTGCGTATGCGCCTGGCCGATGCGGAAGCCTCCAGAATGGCCAGTGAGCAGTGTGAATTTGAACTGCAGAAAGCGCTTAAAGAACAGGGTGATATCTCTCTGGCAGTCGCCAATATGTTGCGCATGATGCCGGCTCCCCTGCCTTCTCTGGAAGCCATGGCCGAGCGGTTTTGCGTGTCCTCAAGAACGTTGAAGCGCCGGCTGGCGGATAAGGACACCAGTTACCGGGAGATTGTTGAAGCGGTTCTGAAAGACCGGGCTATTCAGTTGTTGCGGTATACGAAGCAGTCGGTCAGTGAGATTGCCTATGAACTGGGTTATGCGGATCTCTCCAATTTCAGCCGTGCCTTTCGGAAGTGGACCGGAAAGTCTGCGAGCGAGTTTCGCGAGGGCGGGGTGGATCCGGCTCCTGAGGTTGGGCCCTGATTTCTTGGTTTGGTGCAGGGGTGTGGGGGTGATCATTTTATTTTTTGTAAAAACAACTCGCTTCGCTCAGACACGTTTTTCTCAAAAAATAAAATGATCACCCCCACACCCTTACAAACATGGGAGTTGGCATCCGGGGCGGTTCTTTAAACTGGAAGTACCTCGGTGTTTGCAGCCGGGAGGGTGGGTTGTTTTCTCCGCCAGGAAAA
>CAYUTG010000059.1:0-14041 GCA_964447555.1 uncultured Marinobacter sp. | reverse complement strand
ACGACGTAGACGGCTCGTTCTTCTTCATGGAAATGAACACCCGCCTGCAGGTGGAGCACCCGGTCACTGAAATGGTAACCGGCCAGGACCTGGTTGAGTGGCAACTGAAAATCGCCTGGGGCGAACCCTTGCCGCTGGAACAGGCCCAGGTAACCACACACGGTCATGCACTGGAAGCACGCATATACGCCGAAGACCCCGACCAGGATTTCCTGCCCGCCACCGGCCACTTGAGCTACCTGCGCCCTCCGGCTGAATCTGATTACGTGCGGGTAGACACGGGTGTCACCGAAGGCGATGACATCAGCATTCACTACGACCCGATGATTGCCAAACTGATTGTCTGGGGAAGCGACCGTGGGCAGGCCATAAACCGCATGGTTCAGGCGCTGGAGCATTACCGCATTGCCGGAGTAAAAACCAACATCCGGTTCCTGCACACACTGGTTGATACTCAGGCTTTCCGAAACGCAGACCTGACCACCGGGTTTATCGACACCCACAGCGACCTGCTTTTCCCCAAAGCCAGGCTGAATGCCCACAAGGCACTGGTGCTGGCCGCCGGCTTTATGCTGGAAACCCGCAAACTCACCACTCCCACCCGGACCGACCCCTGGTCGCCGTTCGGAAAAAGCAGCGGCTGGCGCATGAACTCTGAATACATTCAGCCATTGCGATTACAGGTTGGTGAAGAGCTTCACGAACTGAACGTTCTGGAGCGGGATGGCCACTATCAGGTACAGATAGGAAACAGCACGTATCAGCTTGATGCAAAGCGGGTGGACGACACCCTTCAGGCCGTGGTTGATGGCCATAGAATGAGCGTGCACGGTAACCTGCACAATGGCCAACTGGTGCTCTTCTATGGAGGCGACACCTTCAGCTGCACGGTCTATCAGGATGCCTACGGGCTGGAAGACATGGCCAGCGAAGGCAGCCTCGCGGCCCCCATGAACGGTGCCATAGTGACCGTACAGGCCAAAGTAGGCGACAAGGTCGCCGCAGGCGATACGCTGGTGATCATGGAGGCCATGAAGATGGAGCACGCGATCAAGGCTCCGGCCGATGGCGTGGTGAGCGACATATTCTTTACGGAGGGCGACCAGGTGCCCGAAGGGGCGGAGCTGATCGCGGTAACCGTGGATGAAAAGGAGGCCGGATAATGGCTTTTCCGTCGAACGTCCGTCTGGTGGAAATGAGCCCCCGGGATGGCCTGCAAAATGAGGCCGGCCCGGTGATCGCCACCCATATAAAAACCGGCCTGATTGACCGGCTGGCAAACTGCGGCCTCAGCCACATAGAAGCCGCCAGTTTTGTCTCCCCGAAATGGGTGCCACAAATGGGTGATGCAGCCGAGGTAATGGCAGGCATCCAACGGAAACCCGGCGTTCGCTATTCAGCACTGACCCCCAACCTGCGCGGGTTTGAAAATGCCCTGGCCGCTGGGGTGAGCGAAATCGCTGTGTTTGGTGCAGCGTCTGAATCGTTCAGCCAGAAAAACATCAACTGCTCCATTGCCGAAAGCCTCAAACGCTTTGAAGCGGTTATGGAGGCTGCCAGCAAACACAAGATGCCCGTACGCGGTTACGTGTCTACGGTTCTTGGTTGCCCCTACGAAGGTGACATAGCGCCCGAGCAGGTCGCGGCGGTTGCAAAAGAACTGATCGACATGGGCTGCTACGAAGTGTCGCTGGGCGACACCATAGGCACCGGTACCCCGCTCAAGGCCAAGCGCATGCTGGAAGCCGTTAGCAGGCACATTCCGGTACCGCAAATGGCGGCACATTTTCACGACACCTATGGCCAGGCCCTGGCCAATCTGTATGCCGTACTGGAAGAAGGTGTTGCCGTTATAGATGCCTCTGTCGCTGGCCTGGGTGGCTGCCCTTATGCCAAAGGGGCTTCTGGCAACGTGGCCACAGAAGACGTGCTATACCTGCTGAATGGCCTTGATATTGATACCGGCGTAAGCCTGAGCGATCTGGTGGCTACCGGCACCTGGATTTCCGGGCAGCTTAAGCGCCACAACGGTTCCAAAGTCGGGCAGGCTCTCGGTAGCAACTGCTAAAAACAGGAGTATTCATGACAAACAATAAGCAGGTCGTCGCGCTTGATCTTCCTGTTCCGGAAATTGCGGAACTGCCGGAAGACACCCAGAAATACTTTCAGATCTGCCAGGAAAAGCTGGGCATGATTCCCAATGTGCTTACGGCCTACAGCCAGAACCTGAAGCAACTGGAGGGGTTCACCCGGCTGTATAACGAGCTCATGCTGGGCGACAGTGAAATCGCCAAGCTGGAACGGGAAATGGTGGCCGTTGTTGTTTCCTCAGAGAACAAGTGCTTTTACTGCCTGGTGGCCCACGGTGCCGCCGTGCGGGTAATAAGTGGCGACCCGACCCTGGGCGAACATCTGGTCATGAATTACCGCTCCGCCAATCTGGATAAGCGCCAGCGAGCCATACTGGATTTTGCTTCCCTGCTCACCCGCGAGCCGGCAAAAGTGACGGAAAGCGACATTCAGGCACTCCGGGACGCCGGCCTGACGGACCGAGGCATCTGGGATCTGAGCAACCTGATTGGCTTTTACAACATGTCTAATCGTGTGGCCATTGCCAGCGATATGCGGCCCAACTCCGAATACCATAGCCAGAGCCGCTGACTGGTAGCCCACCCTGTCAACGCTCGACTCAAAAACAACAATGGAGGCAAAGACAATGAACCAGACACTTCCAAGCTACAGCAGCGGCGTTTCCGAAACACCACTTCTGGGAATGACCATTGGCGACATGCTGGACAGAACCGCCATACAGTTCCCGGACACCGAGGCATTGGTGTGCCTGCACCAGGACATTCGCTGGACGTATAAAGAGTTTGTGGAAAAGGTGAACGAAGCCGCCCGCGCATTCATGGCCATCGGCGTGAAGCGTGGTGACCGCGTTGGCATCTGGGCACCCAACCGCTATGAATGGACCGTCACACAGTTTGCCACCGCCAAAATCGGCGCCATTCTGGTCAATATCAACCCGGCTTACGGCATGCACGAACTGGAATACGCCATGAACCTGGCGGGTATCAGCGTGCTGGTCACGGCCGACAGCTTCAAAGCCTCAAACTACCGTGAAACCCTTTACCAGCTTGCACCCGAACTGAAAACCGGCACACCGGGCGAACTCAGAACCCAGCGCCTGCCAGACCTGCGGGCCGTGGTGAACCTGGATACCAAAAAGCACGACGGCATGTGGACATGGGATGAATTCGTGCAGTTCGGCAGCAAGGTCAGCCAGGCAGAGTTGGACAAGCTGCAGGGCGAATTGCAGTTTGATGACCCGATCAATATCCAGTTTACCTCGGGCACAACGGGTAACCCGAAAGGGGCCACCCTCACCCATCACAACATTCTGAACAACGGTTTTTTTGTGGCTGAAAGCCAGCTTCTTACGGAAAAGGACCGCCTTGTGATTCCGGTTCCCCTGTACCACTGCTTCGGTATGGTAATGGGCAACCTGGGGTGTATTACCCACGGCGCAACCATGATTTACCCCGGCGAAGGGTTTGAACCAAAATCCGTACTGCAGGCTGTCCATCAGGAACGGGCGACCTCGCTGTACGGCGTGCCCACCATGTTCATTGCCCAGCTGACGGACCCGGATTTTGCAAGCTACGATCTTTCATCCCTGCGTACCGGCATTATGGCCGGCTCAATCTGCCCGGCAGAGGTGATGAAAAAGGTCAACGACAAAATGCACATGAAGGAGGTGCAGATCGCCTACGGCATGACGGAGACCAGCCCGGTATCTACCCAGACCAGCTCTCTGGACCCATTCGAGAAGCAGGTAACGACTGTAGGGCGCACCCAGCCACATCTTGAAACCAAGATCGTCGACCCCGCCAGTGGCCATGTTGTACCCCGGGGAGAAATTGGTGAGTTCTGCACCCGTGGTTACAGTGTCATGCTGAAATACTGGAACGATGAAGAAAAAACCGCCGAGGCCATTGATGAAGCTGGCTGGATGCACACTGGTGATCTCGCCGTGATGGACGACGAGGGCTTTATCCAGATTGTCGGGCGAATCAAAGATATGGTGATTCGCGGTGGTGAAAATATCTACCCGAAGGAAATCGAAGAATTTTTCTATACGCACCCGGCCATAGAAGAGGTTCAGGTTACCGGCATTCCCGACGAGAAATACGGTGAAGAACTGGTCGCCTGGGTGAAACTGACACAGGATGCAGCGCCCGTCACCAGCGAAGACCTCCAGGAATTCTGCAAGGGCAAAATTGCTCACTTCAAGATTCCCCGGAACTACAAATTCGTGGATTCCTTCCCAATGACCGTTACCGGAAAAATTCAGAAGTTCAAAATGCGTGAAATCTCCATCGACGACATGAAAGAGAAAAACACGCAAAGTTAAGCCTGACATTCACAGACAACCAGCGAGACAGGCCCCGGAGAACACCGGGGCCTGTCTCGTTGTACCTCCAAAAAGGGTGCCTGCCCAAAACAGTTGACACCAGCATTCCGGCATGATGTTATCGGTGCTAACAATGTTATCAACAATAACTTGAAACAGAGCATCCCACGCTTATGCCCAGGCACGCCTACCACCATGGTGACCTTCACCAGCAGGCACACCAGCAAGCACTGACCATTCTCCGCGAACAGGGCGATACAGCCATCAGCCTTCGCGCACTGGCCAAGGAGCTGGGCGTTAGCTCCCCTGCCCTGTACCGGCACTTTACAGACCGGGAAAGTCTTCTGGCAGAGCTGGCCATTACCGGCTTCGATGCCCTGCGCGATCGCCTGCTTTCGGTAGATCAGTCATCCCCCCGGGAGGCACTGGTGAATATCGGCCTGGTGTACATTCGCTTTGCGCAGGAAGAGCCCAACCTGTACCGGTTGATGTTTGGCGGCCGGGTACTGCCCAAAGGCGTACACAAACACCTGGATATCGCCGGTAAAGGTGCGTTCAGTGTTCTGGAAAGCACCATCGCCCGGGCACAGCAGACGGGCTATCTCAAAGCGGTGCCTCTTACCCTGATGACAGCTACCGCCTGGTCACTGGTGCACGGTTTTTCGCAACTTAGTATCGATGGCCACTTGCCAGGCACCGCCGCAGAAACGTGCCTGGCCGAAGGCATTCTCAACCTGCTTCTGGATGGCTCTTTACGGGCTACCGAACAACAACCATAAAAGGACTTCACCCTATGAGCAGCCCCAAACCAAGCACACTCCGCATCGGCTACCGGTACCGCTCTAACCGGCTGAAAGGCCCGTACGACGCCATTGTTATCGGCTCCGGCATAGGCGGGCTTACCGCCGCTGCCTGCCTGAGCAAAATGGGTAAAAAAGTGGTCGTACTGGAGCAGCACTATACCGCCGGCGGCTTCACCCACAGTTACGATCGCAATGGTTACGAGTGGGATGTCGGCGTACATTACATTGGTGACGTAGGGGCCAACCACACCCTCACCAAGCGGCTGTTTGACCATATTACCGATGGCCAGTTGAAGTGGGCCCCCATGAACCCGAATTATGATCGGATTTTTCTGGGTGACAGGCATTTTGACCTGGTGGCCGGGCCAGAAGCATTTAAAGCTGAACTGAAGAAAGCTTTCCCCGACGAAGGGGCCGCCATAGACACCTACCTGAGTTACATGAAACAGGTGGCCGGTGCCATGCCAGGTATCGTGATTGGCAAGGTGCTGCCGGACATCGCGGCTGGGCCTGTGAGCAAACTGTTTAACCGCAAAGCCCCCGCCTTTCTGAACAAACCAACCCGTGAGGTTCTGGAAAGCCTGACCAGCAATCAGGAACTCATTGCCGTACTCACCGGCCAGTGGGGCGACAACGGCCTGCCGCCGGCAGAATCCAGCTTCATTATTCACAGCCTGATTGCCCGCCATTACCTTTACGGTGGCTACTATCCCATTGGTGGTGCCTCGGAAATGGCTAAAACCATCATTCCGGTTATCCAGCGCAGCGGTGGCGAAGTCTTTACCTACGCAGATGTGACCAGTGTACTGATTGAAAAAGGCCGGGCCGTGGGAGTACGCATGGCAGACGGTCACGAAATCAACGCTCCGCTGGTGATCAGCAACGCGGGGGTATTCAACACCTTCAATACCCTGTTGCCGGAAGATGCCCCGGAGTGGCGCTACTATCAGGACAAGCTGACAACGGTGAACCGCTCCATGGCCAGCAACTGCCTGTACATCGGCCTGGACGATACAGCTGAAAACCTGCAGCTTCCCAAAACCAATTACTGGATCTACCCCAGCGCAGATTACGAAAATAACGTGAGCAACTTCATTGCTGCGCCCGATGAGCACGACATACCGCTGACCTACATTTCTTTCCCGTCCTCGAAAGACCCGGGCTTCCAGAGCCGCTACCCCGGCAAGGCCACCATTGAGATAGTGGCACCGGCCCCCCATGAATGGTACGAAGAGTGGGCTGATGAAACCTGGGGCAAGCGCGGCGATGAATACGAGGCAAAAAAGGAGGCTTACGCCCAGCGGCTATTAACCAAGCTTTACGAAAAATTCCCGCATCTGAAGGGTAAGGTAGATTACTACGAACTCTCGACCGCGCTATCAACCGACTATTTCTGCCGGTACAGCAAAGGTGAGATTTACGGGCTGGACCACACACCAGACCGTTTTGAGCTGGACTGGCTGAAACCCAAAACCCGCATACCCGGCCTGTATCTTACCGGCCAGGACATTATGACCTGCGGCGTTGCCGGAGCCATGATCGGCGGCCTGCTCACCACAATTTCAGTGAGCGGCCTGAAGGGGCTTCCACTAGCCAAACGGATGTTTGTGGGTTAGTCACCGGCAGGGGCAGCGGCAAGGGTGTCGCTGCCTTTTGCTGAAGGCGTGTGATTCGCGCCACGGAACAGCAACAACATGGGAATGGCCAGGAGCGTCATCCAGGCCATAATCTGAAAATCATTCAGATAACCAACGGCGGCGGCCTGCCGGCTGAGTTCACCATTGAGAAACGCCAGCGCCTGATCAGAACTCAGGCCCGTACCACCCTCCAACAGCGAACGAACCGGATCGCGGTACATCGTCAACTGCTCACCCATTACTGCGTGATTCGTTTGCGCGCTTCTGGCTGCCAGAGCCACCATCACCGATATGCCAATACTGCTGCCAATATTACGCATAAGGCTGAACATGGAGGTCGCTTCGGTACGCAAATAAGGCGCCAGCGTTGAGAAGGTGATGGTACTGAGCGGCACAAACACCAGCCCAAGGCCCGCACCCTGAATCAGGCCGGTTTCCACCAGAGCCCAGGGGCTGATTTCCAGGTTGAACTGGGCCATCTGGAACAGGGAAATCGCAGTCAGCACCAGGCCAGCACCCACCAGCAGCCGGACGTCTACACGGTTTACCAGGCGCCCGACAATCATCATAGACACCATACTGCCCATGCCGCGTGGAGCCAGCACTTCACCGGTTGTCACCACCGGAAACCCCATCAGGTTCTGCAGGAACGGAGGTAGCAATGCCAGGGTTGCCAGCAGGATGACACCCACAATGAAGATAAAGGTCAGGCCGACCACCATATTGCGGTCTTTAAAAAGCTCAGGCTCCAGAAACGGTTGTTTCGCCGTCATCATGTGGGCAATGAACATATACAGACATACGGCGGCAACCAGAGATTCAATGATGATTTCAATCGACGAAAACCAGTCCTGGCCCTGGCCCCGGTCCAGCATTAACTGAAGGGCCCCGATTGACAGCGACAGCAGAGCAAAGCCGAACATATCGAACCGGCGCTTAACGGTTTCCGTTTCCTTCACAAACAACAGAATGCCGGTCAGCGCCAGAATGCCAAACGGCAGATTAATCAGGAATACCCATCGCCAGTTGTAATATTCGGTGAGATAACCACCCAGTGTCGGCCCGAGAATAGGGCCAACCATAACGCCAACACCCCAGATGGCCATGGCCGAGCCGTGCTTCTCTTTCGGGTAGGTATCAAGCAGTACCGCCTGAGAGAGAGGCACCAGGCCCGCCCCGAAAACACCCTGAAGCAGGCGAAACATAACAATTTCGGTCAGAGATGTCGCAATGCCACAAAGCAGCGATGTAACAGTGAACCCGATAACAGCCGCCACAAACAACTTCTTTCGCCCCATTCGTGCGGCGAGAAACCCGGTCATGGGGGTCATAATGGCGGCTGCCACAATGTAGGAAGTCAACACCCAGGCAATCTGCTCAGAGGTTGCCGACATACTGCCCTGCATATGCGGAAGCGCCACATTGGCGATGGTGGTATCGACCGCCTGCATGATGGTTGCAAGCATGATCGAAACGGTAATTAACCCGCGGTGAGCAACGTTCGGGCTGGCAGCCTGCTCACTCACTCAGAATCTCCGGGCAGTTCCGCAGCCTGAGCCGTACCGGCAAAACTCTGAAGCCAGGCCGTGACCGGTGCCATAAATGCCGGGCCACGGGCATGCCAGCCAGTATCAACCGACACACTCGCACTCATTCCCGCCAGCAGCCGTATGTTCTCAGGTGCTTTATCCAGTTCAATGCGAACCGGAATACGCTGTACAACCTTCACCCAGTTACCCGTTGCATTCTGCGCGGGCAAAATTGCGAACTCAGAGCCGGCCGCACCGGCAATGCTGCCGACATGCCCTTCCCATGTGTGATCGGGGTAGGCATCTACTTCAACTTCCACCTTCTGTCCCGGTTTAATATGGGTTAACTGGGTTTCTTTCAGGTTGGCATCAATCCACACATTGGTAACCGCCACCAGGCTCATAGCAGAGCGGTTCGGGCTAACGTACTCGCCCTCGACCGGTGTTTTGGACGCAACACCATCAAAACGTGCCAGTACACGGGTATCCTCAAGGTCTTTCCGGGCCACCTCCAGTGCTGCCATGGCTTTCTGATACAAAGGGTGCTTTTCAACCGCGATGTCCGGATCGCCATTCAGACCGGCTTTAATGCGCTGAAGCCCCTTGCGAACCTGTTCCACCTGCTGTTCCGCTAACTGCATTTTGTGACGATAGCTGTCCAGCACCGAATCAGAAACGGCATGCTTCCGGGCAAGCTCCATCTGGCGCTTGTATTCTCTCTGTGCAAAGCCGAGATTGCTTTTTGCAACGGCCAGCTTCTGTTGCTCTTCCTGATAGCTGGCTTTCATGGTCTGAATCTGAGTTTCTACATCAGCCAGTTCAGATCTGGCTTTATCAAGGGCGATGTCATAGCGCTCGGAGCTAATGGTGAACAGCAGGTCACCCGCCTTCACAAGCTGATTTTCCTTTACCGCGACCCTGGCAACCCTGCCGGCAACCTCCGGAACAATCGACACCATATCGGCGTGAACGTAGGCATTTTCGGTTTCCATATAGCGGCCCCCGAACAGGTAGAAGCCTGCAGAAATCAGCACGATTAACGAGGGAATAACGGCCAGCAGAATAAATCTTTTGCTCGCACGCCCCGCCTCAAGGCCAGCAGGCTTGCGGCCTGACAGGTTTTTGCTGGTAAATAAACGGTTCTGGTTCCCGGTGTGGTATGACATAAATAAGCCTGCAAAAATTTGTGAGCTAAAGCATTATAAGCATGCTTATCTTTGGAGTGAATAAAAAATGTGTTTTTTTGACACAGGAGTGCGCAAGAAGGCCCGGACAGGCCCGCGACTATCGCGCAATCACCCTGTACACCGGCCTGAGCCTGGGAATCTGCTTGAGGACAACCTGAATCACCGTCATAAGCGGTACAGCCAGCAGAACCCCGACCGGCCCCCAGAGCCAGCCCCAGAAGAAAATTGAAACAAAAATAATGACCGGATTAATGGCCATCCGGAACCCATGAATCCAGGGTTCAACAAAAAATCCGACCAGTGTGGTCAGTGCCAGATAACCCAAAGGAGCAATCGCCATCAGCCACAGCACATCCAGGCTGATGGCCGAAACAACCGCCAGCAGGGCTATGGTAAGAATGACCCCCAGGTAGGGAATAAAGCGGGCCAACCCGGCAGTCAGGCCCCACACAGCCGGGTCTGGCAATCCCACCGCCCAGCACACCAGCCCGGTAATGACCCCTACCAGCGCATTGCTTGTAGCAGAAACTCCCAGATACTGGGCAATTTCATGCTGGGAATCACGGCTGATCCGCAACACCATCCTGCGGTGATGCCTGGGCAGTTGCCGCACAAAATTATTAATAATGCGGTCGCCACCAACCAGTAAAAAATAGGTCAGTGCCAGTGCCAACATCAGCCCGGCCAAACCATTCCTGAGTTTCTCCACCAACTGGCTGCGCCAGGAATCTGTCTGCAGCACCACGGTAGTCGGCTTTTCCACCTTTTCATCCGATAACCCTTCCATGGATTTTTCAACCTGCGTGGCCGATTCCGCCACTTTACTGATCTGGCGTTTCAGCTCACTCTGATTCACCAGCAAGCGTGATATGCCTTCCGGTGCCTTTTGCGCCCACTTCAGGGCCGGCGTTGCAACGGTATAGGTTACGCCGGCAATACCGGCCAGCACCATCAACACCAGCACCAGAGCACTGACTACTCGCGGCACCTTCCATTTTATGTAGAGCTTTTTAACAATGGGAGACAGCAGCAAACTGGTCAGAATAGCCAGAATAATCGGCAGAATAATCTGGTGAGCCACATAAAGCGTGTAGAGTATGCCCAGCGTAAACAGGCCGTAGATCGGTGTGGCAAGGTCGGACGAAATCAGTGGTCGCATGCTATTATCACTTTCCGGTTGATCAACTGGCGGTTCGCCCATCGCAGAAACTACCCCTGATTAATTATCTTTCATCGATAGCCTCCGCCCGCGCTATCGCGGCACGGAAGGCCGGGCAACAGTCTACAGCCCCCTGTGCAGAGCTGCACACTTCAGGCCAGGGCCATTCAAAGCTGCTACTCTTTATATCCGGCCGGCAAAAAACGCTGGGCCGCCAATGTAATTTTTATTACGTTAAGGAGAAGCACAAATGAGTATTCATTCTGGCTTTACCTTTCACCCCGGCTTCGCCGTACGGTTCATGTCTACGCTATGCGGTACGGCCCTGGCCCTGATCATATCATCTTCCGCCCTGGCTGCAGACTCTGCCCCTGAAGTAAAAACGGCTGCTACGCACGCAGGATTTGCCGCTCAGGCAGATAACATTAAAGGAGTGCACACGCACCTTCACCACACGCTGAACTGCCTTGTCGGGCCGAAAGGTGATGGCTTTGACAGCAACGAAATGAATCCCTGTGCCGACATGGGCAATGGCGCCATTCCAGACAACACCAACGACAACATGATGGAAGTACTGGATGACGCGGTTGATAAAACGAACAGCGGCCTGCAAACAGACGATATTGATAAAGCAAAAGCCGCAGCCGCGAGCGTTAAGAAAATGCTCACGCTGCAATAGGCGTTTTACCAGTTTCGATATATAAAAAGCCGCTCAGGAGAGCGGCTCTTCGTTCAACAGTGCTGGTGCTACCCGATATTCTTCCGTATAAATTTCTGAATCTCACCCACAATTCCGCTTCGGAAGGCCAGTACGGTGAGTACAAAGATACCGCCAAGAATGGGGTCTACCCAGTCTCTGAGCGCCCCCTGCGCAAGCTGATACTCAACATTGACGACAAACGTTGCACCAACAACCGGCCCCAGCAAGGTGCCCATACCGCCAACAAGCGTCATCAGAATCACCTCACCAGACATATGCCAGTGCGCATCGTTCAGCGACACCAGTTCAAACACCATAAGGCCGGCGATGACCTGGCCAGCCTGGGTTACACCAAACTCGCTGGCTGTTGTGATGGCGTTTGTGGTGGCTGCAATACTGACAGAAGATGCAATAAGGGCCGATCAATGCATGAATCTGACCTTTCTGAATATTCAGATTCACATCATTTACTGCAACAAAGCCTTTGAACTCTTTGACCAGGTTGCGGGTCTCCAGCACGTACGGGTCACTCATGGGCCAGCCTTTTGTTATTGTTGTGCATGTTGTGACCTACTGACCTCAGCCCGTCGGGGGCGGAATCGAGTAGGTCATTGTTGAATGGGCAACGGGCTCTTCCACCCCCTCGGAATAAACAAATACTTCCCCCACACCCATGGTTTTCCCTACTTTGAGCATGGTTGCCCGCGCCCGAATAGGTTTATGGGCGGCAGGCTTGCGCAAAAAGTTGATGTTCAGGTTGGTGGTAACCGCCAGGGGCACCAGGCCAATCCTGCTCAGCAGCGCGGCATACACTGTTACGTCCGCCAGCCCCATCATCACGGGGCCAGACACAGTGCCGCCTGGCCGAAGGTGCGCCTCATCGACATCAAGGCTCATCTCGGCCCAGCCATCACCCAGCTGTTTCAGGCGGCCGTACGCGGCGCCCTGAGGAAACTGCTCGTTAAGGAAGTTGTCCAGCTCTTCAAAGGTAACCTTCATGATCCGGACTCTTCCTGTGCCCGGTTGCGCAGAACAAAGCGCTGAATTTTTCCGCTGGGCGTTTTGGGGAGTTCATCCACAAATTCGATTTCGCGGGGGAATGCGTGGGTAGATAGCCGGCGGCGGACCAGCTCCTGCAGTTCGTCCCGCAGGGCCTGATCATCGGCGGGTTGCTGGTCGCCTTTGATCACCACATAGGCTTTGATGATTGAACCACGCTTTTCATCAGGCTTGGCCACCACACCAGATTCCGTCACGGCGGCGTGCTCCAGCAGTGTGCTCTCTACATCTGCGGGACCAACCCGGTAACCCGCTGTGGTAATAATGTCGTCGTCGCGACCACTGAAGGAAAAGCTGCCATCACCATGGCAAATCGCCATGTCGCCGGTCAGGTAATAGCCATTCACGAAGGGGTCTTTTTCACCCCAGGTGTATCCATCAAAATGAAACAAGGGAGACGCTTTAACATCCACGGCAATCTGCCCGACTTCGCCCTCACCCACTTCTTCATTGCGTTCGTTCAGTGCAACCACCCGGTGGCCAGGAGACGAGTAGCCCATAGACCCATTGCGCATGGGGTGCTTGAGCGTGTGGAAGTTACAGCAGGTCATGCCGGTTTCTGTCTGGCCGTAGTGGTCCATAACCGGGCAGTAATGGCGGTTTTTAATCCAGTTCACTACCTCCGGATTCAGAGGCTCACCCGCGCTGCTGGCCACACGCAGCCCAAGGTTTTCACCCTCCGGTAGCAAATGGTCATTGGCTTTTAGCAAACGGTAAGCGGTAGGCGCGGCGGCAAGATTGGTAATCTTGTATTTGCGGATCATGTCGTAGGTGGATTCCGGAGTAAACGCGCCCGGATTGAAATGGGTAGCGTGCCCCATCAGTAACGGGCCAACAACAGCGTAATAAAGGCCATAAGCCCAACCCGGATCGGCAACGTTCCAGAATACATCGTCTTCACGCAGGTCTATGGCGTACCTCATGTACACATAGAATTCCATCAGCGCACTGGCCGGTACAGCTACCCCCTTGGCCTTGCCCACGGTGCCAGAGGTGAACATTTGCAGGAACGGGTCTGTGCCTTTAATCATCACCGGCTCAAATTCCGGCGCTTGTGCCTCAAGGATGCTCTGGAAATCCGGAACGTCAGAGCCGGTTTGCTGCGCATTAACACACAACACTGGCGGGCACGCCTTCACATCGTTGAGCTTGGGGTAGTTTACGTTGTCCGTTACCACCAGCTTTGTTCCCGCACGCTCTGTGCGGTATTCAATAGAGCCAGAACCAAAGGCCGTAAACAGCGGCTGGTATATCGCGCCCGTACGCAAGGCGCCGGCAATAACCACCAACAGTTCTGGCCCCCTTGGCAGAAGGCCGGCAACGCGGTCGCCCTTTCCAATACCCTGCGAGGTTAAATAATTCGCAAACCGGGCAGACTGGGCCTTCAGCTCAGCGAAGGTAAGAACCCCATCGCCGCCACCGTCTTTTTCGTAATAAAGCGCCACTCGCTTCGGATCAGCCGCCCATTTGTCACAAATTTCATGGCAGACATTCAGCCCATTCTCCAGGCTTCCGTCCAGAATGTCCGCCTCCAGAGCGGCCGGATCAAAGTT
>CAYUTG010000058.1:0-14387 GCA_964447555.1 uncultured Marinobacter sp. | reverse complement strand
ATGCCAGCGTTGGGTATGCCCTCCACCAATACATTCTTGTACATGATGGCGTCTTTCAGCACCACTTCAGATCCATCAATACGCGGCTTGATGCCTCCAAGCATCTGAATATCCAACCCGGTGGCCGGTACGATGATATCCGCTGCCAGTTCCTCTCCGGATTTAAGGCGTATGCCTGTTTCCGTAAAGCGTTCGATATGATCGGTTGCAATGGATGCTTTACCGGCCTTCAAGGCGTCAAACAGGTCGCCATCCTTAACCACACACAGGCGCTGATCCCAGGGGTTATAATCGGGCGTGAAGTGCCGCATGCTCGCCTTGCCGTCCAGCTGACGTTTGATGATACTCAGAAACAGCCGGCGCATTGCCTTTGGATTTTTCCGTGAACGTTGGTACAGCAACCGGGCAATGGAGATATTTCTGGCCCGTGTCAGTTTGTACGCCACCCTTTCCGGCAGCACCTTCTGCATGGCCAGGGTAACTTTGTCGGTAGAAGGAAGGGGCATTAAATAGGTTGGCGAACGCTGCAGCATGGTGACATGGGCCGCATCCTCTGCCATGGTGGGCACCAGGGTTATCGCGGTTGCCCCACTACCGATAACCACAACCTTTTTACCGGCGTACTCAAGAGCTTCCGGCCAGTGTTGCGGGTGCACAATCTGCCCTTTGAACTCTTTTTCGCCGGGAAAATCCGGCTTATAGCCCTGATCGTAATTGTAGTAACCGGTGCAGCCAATCAGAAAGCTGGCGGTGAAGGTTTCTGTCGCGCCCGTGGTTTCATTCTCTGCCGTCAGTGTCCAGCAGACATCCGCGCTGGACCAGTCGGCCGTCTTTACGGCCAGACCGTAACGAATATGGCGCTCTACATCATGTTCCCGGGCCGTTTCATGCACATAGTTCTTGATGGATGCGCCATCCGCCAGCACTTTGCCCCCCGTCCAGGGCCGGAAGTTATAGCCAAAGGTGAACATATCGGAATCTGACCGTACCCCGGGATAGCGAAACAAATCCCAGGTGCCCCCCAGTGACTGACGCCGTTCCAGAATAGCAAACGACTTACCCGGGCAGTCCCGCTTGAGGTGGCAGGCCGTGCCAATACCGGAAACACCCGCACCGATGATCAGTACGTCAAAATGCTGACTGCTCATAACAAACCTCATGATTCCATCATTGTTGTTTTTACAAAATATCTGAAATCACGATACCCCACGTCTGTGCAAGGGGAAATTGGCCTGCTTGAATAGTAATCGCCGTTGTTTGGGTCAGTTCAGGGGGTATGTCCCAAAAACCCGCTATCATGGCCTGAGGAGACCGAGTTACCCAACAAGAGCCGAGACAGGTGCCTTATGAAGGCCGTTTGTTCACAGCTCCATAACCGGCGGGTCGGGATTGATTGATTCGGACAACCGCTGTGCGCGATTCTGCCATTGCCAATAGCTTGCTAATCAGAGACGATCAGAGTCCCAATGCCAGACCGGGTTAACGATAATGGAACGCTACCTTAAGCCTACTGCATTTTTCGACTATGACCGGCCGGATGTGAAAGCCTGGGTTTCGGCGCAGCTTGAGGGGGTCAGTGGTGATCCTGTCGAACAGATAAAGGCCCTGTATCTGGCAGTGCGCGACGGCGTGGCCTATAACCCGTACGTCTTTCAGATTGAACCGGAAACCTTCAGCGCAAGCTATGCCCTGAAAACGGGTGAAAGTTACTGCGTTCCCAAGGCCGTACTACTGGGTGCTGCCGCCCGGGCGATTGGCATTCCCAGCCGACTGGGGCTTGCCGATGTGCGCAATCATCTCTCAAGCCCAAAGCTGATTGAATGGCTTCGCTCTGATATTTTCCGCATGCATGGCTTTATTGAGCTCTACCTGAACAGCCGCTGGGTGAAGGCTACCCCTGCCTTCAACAGGCAACTGTGTGAGCTGATGAAGGTGGAGCCTCTGGCATTTGACGGCGTTCACGATTCGGTCTTTCAGGAATACACAGAAGCCGGCCAGGCACACATGGAATATATAAACGATCACGGTGTGTTTGATGACGTGCCACACGAATTCATCGTGGCTGGCGTACGTACCGCTTACAGTCACCTCTTTGAAGAAGACGGCGGGCGCAGCGAAGAAATTGCAGGAAGCCTGGAAGAGGAAATCCGGTAAACCAATACAAGGGGTCAGGAGCCGCCCTCTGCCTCCAGTGCAGAAATAAATCCGTCCATTAGCCGACTGGCATCTGGTGCCTGATTTCGAAGATCCGGGTTCTGTGCACGGCTAAAGCGGGCAAAGTTAACCTGCTGCCAGTTGTCCGGATTCACAACCCACTCAATCGCGTCTACGTTATCCTGAGTGACCACACCCAGTTCGTAATGCAGTACTGGCGAGGGTAGCTCTCTGGCAAAGTCGTACCCCTGATCGTAATCGTTCAGCAGAAGCAGAACGAGCCCTCCCCCCATAAAGTGTCTGCCCAGGCTGACGGCCAGTTCGCCCCGCCTGACGGCGTCCAGAGCGCGGGGTTCCCAGTCTATACCGCCAATCAGCACGTCTTCCCCTGGCTGCCTGCCCGCTTGCTTCGACGCGTCGATAGCGCCCAGTGCCATGCCATCGCTGGCACTCCATACAACTGCCGTATCCGGATAGCGTTTCAGCAATGCCCGGGTTCTTACCCGTGCCTCCTCTTCTTTCCAGTTAGCGAAAACCAGTTGCAACAGCTGCATATCATTCTTATCAATGGCCTGCTGAAGGCCAGTATTGCGATCGATAGCGGCAGACGAGTCCAGAGTACCCGAGAGAGCCAGAGTTGACAGGGCTCGCCCGGGGTCCTGCAGGTTCTGTTTACGGGCCTGCTGCGCCAGCATACGGGCCAGTGTCCGGCCCGCCGCCACGTTATCGGGTGACACATGGCCTATCCAGTTCTTCAGTACCTGCCGCGGTGCGCCCAACGCCTGCTGTGCTGCCACTGGCAAATTGGTATCAAAGGTAAACACCTTTACACCGGCATCATTTGCCATTCTCAACATAGGGGTCGTGACTTTTTCACGGCACATAAAAATCAGATAATCCGGTTTGTCTGCACGGCTGAGAACGCTGTCTGCCATCCGTATATAGCTGAAGCGATTGCGCTTTTTATCTACCAGAACTTCAAGGTTGATATCCAGGTCTTCAGCAACGGCCTGCATAAAGCCAGCCTTCAGTGTCCAGTACCGGGAAGTGTCGGGGGACATAAAAACAACGGAGGGACGTGATGCGGCATGGGCGGTACCCAGAAGCATGATGACGGAAAGGCCTGTGGCAGCAATCTGTCTGAAAGATTCTGCCGGGCGGATGCGCTTGTGTAAAAACGACCAGACACCTTTCAAAAAACTGACCATTCATCTTACCTGTTTCTTGTGCGTACAGGTTCAGTATTGCCGGCAAAAGCGAGAGTGGCCAGAGAAACCTTGTAACGTAACTTTTCCTGGCCACTAAAAAAGGCACCGCAGAACGCCGGTGCCTTTTGTTTTACCTGTCACAGCGCCAGAAACGCTTCCGGGATATTCAGGCGGACTGCCCGTCATCAACGGAGTTGCGTATCAGGAAGTCAAAGGCGCTCAGGGCAGCCTTCGAGCCTTCGCCCATGGATATCACAATCTGCTTGTAAGGCACTGTTGTCGCATCGCCAGCCGCAAACACACCCGGAACAGAGGTTTCATTGCGGTCATTAACAATGATTTCTCCGTGCTGGCTGAGCTCGACAGCTCCCCCCTTCAGCCACTCCGTATTGGGTACCAGCCCGATCTGAACAAACACACCTTCCAGAGTGACACTGTGCTCCTCGCCGGAGTTCAGGTCTTTGTAGATCAGACCATTTACCTTGCCGTTTTCACCGGTAATTTCGGTAGTCTGGGCAGACGTGATGATGTCTACATTTTTCATGCTACGCAGTTTTTTCTGCAAGACATCGTCTGCCCGCAATTTGCTGTCAAATTCAATCAGCGTGACATGGCCAACAATGCCGGCCAGATCAATACCCGCTTCTACACCTGAGTTACCGCCGCCAATAACCGCCACGTGCTTGCCTTTGAACAACGGGCCATCACAGTGAGGGCAGTAGGCTACGCCCTTGTTCCGGTATTCTTCCTCACCCGGAACCCCGAGTTGCCGCCACCGGGCACCGGTAGACAGAACAATCGTCCGGGATTTAAGGCTTGCACCGTTGGCCAGTTGTACCTCATGCAAGCCACCTTTGGTGGCCGCCGGAATCAGTTTGTCCGCCAGCTGCATGTTCATGATGTCCACGTCGTACTCTTTAACGTGCTGCTCCATCGCTGCAACCAGCTTCGGGCCCTCCGTGTAAGGCACGGAAATCAGGTTTTCAATGCTCATAGTGTCCGCCACCTGGCCGCCAAAGCGTTCTGCCGCTATGCCCGTTGCAATGCCTTTACGAGCCGCATAGATAGCTGCCGCAGAGCCTGCCGGGCCACCACCGATCACCAACACATCGAAATCATCTTTCTGATTGATTTTCTCGGCCTCTTTCTCATCAGAGCGAGTGTCCAGCCGGGCAACAATCTCTTCCAGAGTCATCCGGCCCTGGCCCCAGGGTTCACCGTTCAGGTAAACGCTTGGTACGGCCATCACTTCCCGCTTTTCGACCTCATCCTGAAACACAGCACCATCGATAGCGGTATGCCGGATATTGGAATTCAGCACACTCATCAGGTTGAGTGCCTGAACAACGTCCGGACAATTCTGGCAAGACAGTGAGAAATAGGTTTCAAACTCAAACTCGCCATCCAGCAGTTCAATCTGCTCGATAACTTCCTGACTTGCCTTGGATGGATGCCCACCCACCTGCAGCAGGGCCAGTACCAGAGACGTAAATTCGTGCCCCATAGGTATCCCGGCAAAGCGCACACCAATGTCTGTGCCCACCCGGTTGATGGCAAACGACGGCCGACGAACCGATTCTGACTGCTCCGTGCTCAGGCTGATTTTGTCAGACATAGGCTCGATTTCTTCCAGCAACTCCCTCAGCTCACGGGACTTGTCGCTGTCATCGTAGGCTGCAACCAGTTCGATCGGCTGCTGCAGCTTCTGCATGTACGCTTTCAACTGTTCCTTAATACTGGCATCCAACATTATGCGATTCCTCTTGAGACGTTCTCAGATCATCCATTCAGGTTGAAACTGAATAATTTCTGGCTATGAACAAACAATACGGGCTGGCAACAAAATGCTCAAATTAATTGATATAAAGCGATTGATAGGCGTTAGCTATTTGAAGGTCATTGTCGCAATGCGTGACCAATAGCGCATATCTATTCCTCCCTCGCCCCAGTAATATGACAGTACGTAAGGCAACATTATTTTCGCAGTCAGGATCGTCAAAGCATGTTTTTAGATCGTTTTCACTCCCTTGAGGACGGGCGCGTGCGTATTACCGCGCTTCAGGCCAGCCAGTTTGCCAAGGAAATAGCGGGGGATTTCAACCCGATTCATGATCCCGATGCCCGCCGGTTTTGTGTACCGGGAGACCTGCTGTTTGCGGTGGTTCTGTCACGTTTTGGCCTGTGGAAAAACATGACCTTCCAGTTCCGTGCGTTACTGGGCGATGGCATACGCCTGGAATTCCGGAAGCCTGATGACAGCACCATTGAAGTCTGCGATCAGAGCGGCAAGGTGTATCTTGAAGTAACCCACAGCGGCGAGCACACACTGGATGCCCGGGTTATTGAAAACTTTACCCGTTGCTATGTGGCTGCTTCCGGCAAAAATTTCCCTCATACCCTGCAACCGCTGATGGAATCGAACGGCGTCATGTTCAATCCGGACCGTCCGATGGTGATGTACGAGAGCATGAGCCTGGCACTGGACAGTCTGGATGCGGAATCGCCGACACTCGACCTGCACAATGCCAGCCTGGAAGCTGTCGGCAAGCGAGGCAATGTCACCCTGGAGTATCAATTGCTTTCCAACGGCCAATCCGTAGGTGATGTTGCCAAGCGTCTGGTACTTGGTGGGTTAAGGCCCTACAGCGCAGAGGCCATGGCCGGTGTTCTTGAGGAGTTTTACCGGCTGAAAGCCCGTGGCGCCGATTACTTTACCAACACCTGATTTACCGCGCATACAGACACAACAAACCCCGGAGGCCCGGGGTTTGTTGACAGGGCCTGAACATTCAGGCCCGTGCTGATATTTCCCTGCAAGGGAAACTTCAGATTTTACCGACCAGGTCCAGAGACGGAGCCAGCGTTGCTTCGCCTTCCTTCCATTTGGCCGGGCATACTTCACCCGGGTGCTTGCGAACATACTGAGCCGCTTTGATTTTGCGCATCAGGTCGTCTGCGTCACGGCCAATGCCTTCAGCGGTCATTTCGACAGCCTGAATGATGCCATCCGGATCAATCAGGAAGGTTGCCCGGTCTGCCAGGCCTACGCCTTCACGCATCACACCAAAGTTATTGGTGATGGAGCCGTTCTGGTCACCAACCATGTAGTAATTGATCTTACCAATGGTTTCTGAGCTGTCGTGCCATGCCTTGTGAGTGAAGTGAGTATCGGTAGACACAGAGAACACTTCAACATCCAGCTTTTGCAGCTCTTCGTACTTGTCAGCCACATCGCCCAGCTCGGTCGGGCAAACAAAGGTAAAGTCGGCCGGATAGAAGAAAAACACCGCCCACTTGCCTTTTACATCGGCTTCAGAAATCTCCACAAATTCGCCCTGCTTGAAGGCGGTTGCGTTAAACGGTTTGATTTCGCTGTTGATCACGCCCATTGAGAACACTCCTGTTAATTAGTTTGCGTGTTGATTAACTTACAGTGTCTAAGATACGAAATTGATCAGCTTTGTGAAAATTGATTATTTTCACCTTGAAGATAGAAAATATCTATCTTGCTGGAATACGTCTGTCAGGCTAGTGTATATGGGGGCTTATCCGGTGATTTCAATTGCCTGATAGACCGAATCGCGTACTGTGCGAGAAACTGCACTGAGGCAATTCAGAATTATGGTTGAACAACAACATCAGGAACCCGAATCAAAGCCTGCCAGCACTCAGCTTATTGATTCTGTCAATATTCGCAGCATGGCACTGGTTGTTCTCACCAGCATTGCCACGCTTTATTTTATCAACTGGGCCCAGGCTGTATTGCTGCCGCTGGTGGTGGCGGTGCTGATCAGTTATGCCCTGGACCCATTGGTGTCATCCCTGGACCGCCTGAAAATTCCCCGCCCGTTAAGTGCAGCGATCATATTGATTCTTTTGATAGGCTCCATCGCCGCCGCAAGCGTTCCATTGCAACGCGAAGCCATGGCCATGCTGGATAAGATTCCATCGGCCATTGAGAAATTTCAGCGCGATGAGGCCAAGGCGCCCGACAGAGGGGACAGCCTGATGGAAAAGGCGCAGGAGGCTGCCAAGAGAATCAAGGCCTCGGCCGCACCAGACGAAAACGCCCGCTCTTCTGCCCAGGCAAATGCCACACCCGTTCGGGTTGTCGAAAAGCCCATGGATATCCGGGAGTATGTGTTGAAGAGTGCGCCGACCGCACTGGTGCTGATTTCCCAATGCTTCTCAGTACTCTTGCTGGTGTATTTCCTGCTCTCGGTGGGACGACTCTACCGGCGCAAGGTCGTAAAAATCTCGGGGCCATCGTTTGCGCGCATGCGCAAAGCGGCCCGGATTATGAATGAGTTTCATCAACAGGTACGGCGGTTTTTATTTGTGATGTTACTGGGCGGCCTGTTTGTGGGCCTTCTGACCTGGCTGGCCTTTCTGGTTCTGGGTGTGGAACAGGCCCAGCTCTGGGGAGTTATCGCCGGTGTTGCCAGTGGCATTCCCTATCTAGGGCCGTTTCTTGTGCTTATAGGGTCCGGGCTTGCTGCGTTTATCCAGTTTGGTGAACTGGACATGGCCATTGTGGTGGCTGGCGCATCTCTGGTCATTACAAGCATTCAGGGTTATCTGCTCACCCCCTGGTTAACCAGCCAGGTCTCCAGCCTTAATGCCGTTGCCATTTTTATCGGGCTTATTTTCTGGGGCTGGTTATGGGGGCCGGTCGGGCTGATTATTGCCACACCCATATTAATGATTATCAAATCTCTGTGTGATCATGTGGTGAATTTACAGCCAGTGGGAGAATTGCTCGGCAAATAATGCGCCGACCCTGCCTCAGAGCTCAATAAACCGGGGCACCAGCATTAAACCGGCACCGACCGCAATCATTGTAAGGGTGTTTGTGACCAGATACGGATACAGCATCAGAGCAATGCCACAATACTTCGCAACCAGATTTGACTGCCTTCTGCCGTATATAAAGTAGCCAATACCAATGGAGCTGAAAACAAGCCCCAGAATGAGATTGCTGGTATCCATCGTCTGTCTGCTCCTGCGTCGCTGGTTTTGGTGATCAGCGGCTGACCCAGCGGTTCAGGCATGCCTGAAGTTCAGCCTCGCTGATATCAATATACTCCAGAACGCGGCCATAGAGCATGGCGGTTGGCACGTTGCGACCGCCTAGTTCATCCTGGGTTTTCTGCAACACGTACAGAATGACCCGTTCGGAGCGGGTCAGGCCATCCCGCGCATCCGGTATGATATCTTCCGGTGCCCGGCTGGCAACGGCTTCTTGTGCAACCTGCTCATGCCTGAAGCGTTCTGGCATAACGAGTCCATTAATGCGATGGTGGAATACAGGCTCTATATTGGAATGTGAGCGCGCCATGGGCAAATTATGGCACTCACAGTCTGACAAAGGGAACTGGCCAGTTGCTTTAGCACACCCTCTGGCACCTAAAGGGAGGCAGGGTTATGCCCATAACCGGGTGGATCTTCATTATTGTTGCAATGACACTCATCGTAGGCGGTCTTGTGTTTTTGCGTAATTCTGCAAATGCCACAAAAATTTCAGACGAGAAAATGAAAAAGATTCAGGCACGGAAAGCCGAGATGGAAGCCAGGGAGCAAGCTGAGGATGACGATTAGCTCTGCGCTGCGAGGGCGGATAAGGCTGCTGGCACCACACCACATCTTGCTGTACCTGTCTCTTTGCTCGGCTTTGCTGGTCGCCGCCAGCGTGTACCTGGCGCTTCAACCGCCGTGGCTGGGCGTTGAGTTTGTCCAGAATGCCCAGGCACCGGGATTACGGATTGCGGCGGTGTCATCTGACCACCCCAATGCCGGAAAGCTTCACGCTGGTGATGAAGTCCGGGCACTGATCTATGGCCAGGGCCAGGCCATTCCGCTGCGTTCAGGCGTACTTCTGGAAGACCCGGATGTGCTTCCCTCCTACAGTGAACTTGAAAACTTCTTCAGGCATCAGAGTGATCTGAATCGTGCTTTGCAGTCACCCCCGTTGCAGTTGCTTCTGGCGAACGGGCAGGCGGTGCCGGTTACTGCCACAGACCTGTCTTTAAAAAACCTGCCACTGTACTACTGGTGGCAGGTTCTCATAGGGCTGGCCTGTTTTCTTATTGGTGCCAGCGTGTGGGCCTATCGCCCAGACCTTGCCGCTGCCCGGATACTGTTTATTTCCAGTGTCGGTGCGCTTGGCTTCACCACATTGTCTGCCGTATACAGCAGCCGGGCACTGGTGCTCGACGGTGACCTGTTCCGGGTGCTGCTGATAGCCACTCATTTTTCGACCATTTTGCACACGTCCGCCTTGCTCGCACTGGTGTGGATTTATCCTCGTGTACTGGGCGGGCCACGGGTGCCCGTGCTGATATTTTCAGTTGGCGGCGCTGCCTGGCTTCTGGACAGCCTCCACCTGGTGCCTTCATCGCTCTGGAGCCATTACCTGTTCACCAGTGCCGCATTTGTGGTCGGTTTGAGCTTCGTATTCGGGCAATGGCGGGCAACCCGCCTGCGGCCTGTAGAACGTGCCATCATGCGCTGGTTTGTGATGGCCGTTTTTTTTGCCTCCCTGGCCAATATTCTGATACTCAAGGCCCCGCTGTTTTTTGGGCAGCGCCCTGCGGTCGGTCAGGGCTGGGTGTTTATCGCCCAGCTTCTGATGTACATGGGCCTGGCTCTGGGGGTGATTCGCTATCGCCTGTTCGATCTGGAACGCTGGTGGTTCAGAACCTGGCTCTGGTTTCTCGCTGGTTTAACCGTGGTGGCGGTCGACCTGGCGCTGTTAATGCTGTTGAACATGAATCAATCAGATGCATTGCTGGTGTCGTTGCTGCTGGCAGGCTGGCTTTATTTTCCCTTACGCCAGTGGATATGGTCCCGGCTGATGCCTGAGCAACATACCCAGATGCCGGCCCTTCTAACAAAAATGACCACAGACCTGATTAAGGCGGGTACCGCCACTCGCATTCAGGCGCAATGGCCAGAGATGCTGAAAAGCACCTTCACGCCCCTTGAAATGCATGAGCAGCCACAGCCGTGCCCCGAGATCAGTATTGGGGATAATGGCTCGCTGTTGCAGGTACCTGCGCTTAATGGTGACCAAACGCTGGCTCTTTATTACCCGGCATCTGGCAGGCGGTTATTCAACCCTCAGGATCTGAAGCGGGCAAAGGTGCTTCTGGACCTTGCCCGGCATGCGGCCAGGGCTGCTCAGGCCAAAGAAGAGGGGGCCAGGGCGGAGCGTACCCGAATTATGCGAGACTTGCACGACGACCTTGGGGCTCGCCTGCTTAGCCTGGTATACACCACAGAAAATGAAAAAAGTCAGTATCTCACTCAGGCTGCTATTGATGACTTGCATGGGGTTCTTGCAGCAGCCAAAGATACACCGACGGTTTTATCCGCAGCGATAAAAAACTGGTGCTCGGAGGGGCGTCGCCGGCTTCAGGAATCGGATATTCAGGGGGACTTTTCAGTGGCTCCCGGGCTTTCGGCCGTGGCAGATGATGTTCTGTTGCCGGCCCGGGTTCACGTCAACATTGAGCGGGTTCTGCGTGAGGCCATCTCAAACTCGGTTCGCCACGGACAGCCAGGCAAGATTAAGGTTGAATTTACCCTGTCACAGTCGGGTGAACTGGTCATTACTGTTACAGACGACGGCAAGGCCACTGATCCGGCACAGTGGCAGAGTGGCCATGGCCTGCAAACCATACAGACCCGGGCTCATGAAATTGGTGCTGATGCACACTGGCAGCGCCCCGCCACCGGCGGCTGTGAATTCCGCATGCGTCTGCACCTGGACTACTGATCCGCCAGCCCCAGATGAAAGGCTTTCATGCTGGCCTCGGCACGGCTGGAGATGCCCAGTTTTTCATAAATCCGCTTCACATGTGCCGCAACAGTATGACGGCTGATGTCCAGCAACTCCCCTGCTTTGGCCAGGGTATAACCTTTGGTGATCAGCGACAAAACTTCCCGCTCTCTTGGGGTTAACTGGACCCGAGTGGCGGCTTCCGGAAGACCTTTTTGCTCACCCCCGGAGGCCGGGCCAAATTCTGACAACAGGCGTTGCGCCACTACCGGAGACAATGGTGGTTCGCCATTGACGATACCTGCCAACAGCCGGGTCAACTCTTCCTGCGGCCGCTGTTTCAGCAGGTAACCCCGTGCTCCGGCTTTCAGGGCAGAGAACAGATGGTCGTCGTCTTCATACCGGGTGGCAACCACACAAAGGCAATCTGGCACTCTTGCCGCCAGTTCACGAATCAACTCTGTTCCGCAGCCATCCGGCAAGCCAAGATCAATCAGTGCGATATCCGGTGCAATTCCGGCTTCACACAGGTGGTTCAGGGAGGTGTAGCCACCCGCCAGTGTACTCTCTGAAGCCAGCTTGATACCGGGGAATGTCGTGTTAAGAGAGCGTTTCAACCATTCCCGGGCATCCTTGTGATCCTCTACCAACAATCCCACCCGCATAGCTGCTCCTTGCATCAGGCGAACACGTCTTAAACCACGCAATGTGGTCAGATACTAACCACACCATACCATCCGGATGAGGGATTCTGCATTTCCGGAACTTACTCGTATGGGGGAATGGCTATTGGCTGCTGCCGGTTAACGAGTTGCCGGGCGGCCGGTCAGTCGCCCGGAACATTCGTTTCAGTTGGTTCAGGCCCGCCAGTAATTGTTGGCAGCCGCCACGGTTTGAAAGTTCACGGCAATAACATGGGAGGCTGCGGTGAGACCATCTGCGGAATTGGCATAGTCTGGCCGGAGTTTTTTGAGCGTATCCATGTCTGGTTGTGTGTATTTCACGCCACGACGGCTAAGCGCAATGGCCAGTTCAAAACCTTCCTGTGGTGTTGCCGTCATCAGCGACGGCAGCCAGTTATCACTCATTTCAGATACCTCTTTTTTGATATTATTTCCCGAGTGTTCTCTCTCGATAGTATTCGCCTGCTCTGTGAGGCGAATACTAAGCGTAGCAGATTTTCAGATTACCACTCCAGCTGAACACCGGTCTGGTATTCAATGACCCGGGTTTCGAAAAAGTTTTTTTCTTTGCGCATGGTGGCTTGTTCATCCAGCCAGGGGGATACGTTTTTTGCGCCGGGAAACGGCTCTTCCAGCCCTACGGTTCTGGCCCGCCGGTTGGCAACAAAGCGAAATTGCTCTGTGTGATACTCCGCAGAGTAGCCCAGTATGGGATCCCGCAGTATGTAGTTTGCGTAAGCGTTTTCCGCTGCCTCAGATTCATCCCACATCTTCCGGACCAGTGCCGGGTCAAGTACGATCTTCTCTTCTTCCAGTATCTGATTAACCACTTTCAGGCCAAACGAGAAGTGCATGGCTTCATCACGCAGAATATACTGCAACTGCTCACCTGTGCCACGCATCAGGCCGCGGCGCTGCAGGGCAAAGATCGGGCTGAAGCCGTTGTAGAACCAGCAGCCTTCAAACACCGCCGCAAAGAACAGGTAGGACATGATGAACTCCTGCAGGTCATCTTTGTTGCGCAGGTTCATATCCGGGCGCATGGCGGCGTCCAGCCGGCGATTGGCCACCTGAATTTTGCCGTTGATTTCCGGTACTACCCGGTAGCGGTTGTAGATTTCGCTCTGGTTCAGGTTCAGGGTTTCTATGCAGTGCTGGTAGGCCCAGGTGTGCAAGGCTTCTTCGTACACCTGCCGGGCCTGGTAGATCTGCAACTCCGGGGCGCTCATTTTTTCCATGACGGCCAGGCCTATGTTGCGCATGGCCAGTATGTCTGAGGTGGTAAGATAGGCCAGTACGTTTTCGAAGACGTGCTTTTCGGCGGGGTTCAGGCGGTGGTGATAATCATGAACGTCCTGGGCCATGTTGATGTCCAGGGGGGTCCAGTGGTTTTTGTTGGCGTTCATGAAATATTCCCAGGCCCAGGGGTACTTGAACGGGGCTAGCTGGTTGATGTCGGTTTCGCCGTTGATCACGCGTTTGTCGTCGGCGTTGACGGGGGCCGGAGTGTTGGGGGCTTCGGTTTTATTCGGGATTTGTTCAGTAGTTTCGTCGTTCCAGTTCAACATAGGGGTTATCCTCTTTGTTCCTTAGCCTGCTCGCTTGGTGGTGGAACCGGTCGGCTATTCCCTCCCGAAAACCGCCCATGAATACGTCCCTGTAGGGCTTGGCTGTAGCCATCCATGGCTACAGCCATTTTCGGGAGGGAATAACCGCCCGGTTCTGCAGGCTTTGGTGTTATCGCTTTATGAGTTTCATTGTTTGTTGGTGTTTACTGACAGGCTTCGCAGTCTGGTTCATCGATACTGCACACCTGGGGTTGTGGCGCCGCTACGGGGGCTGGCTGCTGGTTTACGCCGGTGGCGCCCAGTGAGCGCAGATAGTAGGTGGTTTTCAGGCCACGCTCCCAGGCCAGCTGATAGAGGGCATCCAGCTTTTTACCGTTTGGTTCGGCCATGTACAGGTTCAGGCTTTGAGCCTGATCCAGCCATTTCTGGCGGCGGGATGCCGCTTCCACCAGCCAGCGGGCATCGATTTCAAAGGCGGTGGCGTATCTGGCTTTCAGTTCGGTGGGAATGCGGTCAATCTGCTGTACTGAGCCGTCGTAGTATTTGAGGTCGTTGACCATCACGTTGTCCCACAAGCCTTCGGCTTTCAGGTCCCGGACCAGAGAGGGGTTTACCACGGTAAATTCACCGGACAGGTTCGATTTAACAAACAGGTTCTGGTAGGTCGGTTCAACAGACTGAGACACTCCCACAATGTTGGAGATGGTTGCCGTGGGGGCAATGGCCATGACGTTGCTGTTACGCATGCCATGCCGGGCAACCAGTTCCCGCACGGGTGTCCAGTCCAGCCGGGTGTTGGTGTTTACCGACAGGTTGCCCTCCTGGCGTGCCTGTTTCAGCAGGTTAATGGAGTCGATGGGCAGTATGCCCTGGTGCCACAGTGAGCCCTCGTAACTTTCATAGGTGCCCCGCTCGGCCGCCAGTGTGGCAGAGGCGCGTATGGCGAAATAACTGATCTGCTCCATGGAGGTGTCGGCAAATTCTACTGCTTCCG
>CAYUTG010000057.1:0-14446 GCA_964447555.1 uncultured Marinobacter sp. | reverse complement strand
GATTCCGTACTTCCGCATAGCATCGAGAACAACATCTCCCTTGATCTCGCCATCTTTCGCCAGTGCGGCCAACGCAGAAACCGTCACGTAGTAACGATCCACTTCAAAGAAGCTGCGCAGCTTCTCGCGGGTGTCGCTTCGGCCATAACCGTCTGTACCCAGTGTGTAATAGGTTTTCGGAATAAAGGCCCGCAACTGTTCTGAATGAAGTTTGATGTAGTCTGTTGACGACACCACCGGCCCCTGCTGGTTTTCCAGGCACTGGGTTACATAGGCCTTTTTCGGTTTATCGTCCGGATGCAGATGGTTCCAGCGTTCTACATGCTGGCCGTCCCGGGCCAGTTCGTTGTAGCTGGTTACACTCCACACATCCGATGCCACACCCCAGTCATCTTTCAGCATCTGGGCGGCTGCACGTACTTCGTTAAGAATCGCGCCGGCACCGAGCAACTGTACCCGCGGGGACTTTTTCTTCCCTTTGGTCTCTACAGACTCAAATTTATACATGCCCTTGATGATGCCCTCTTCGCACCCCTTCGGCATGGCCGGCTGTTCGTAGTTTTCGTTTTCGATGGTGAGGTAATAGAAAACGTTCTGGTTTTCTGCGTACATCTCCTTCATGCCGTGATGAACGACAACGGCAAATTCGTAACCGTAAGCCGGATCATAGGCCTTACAACTCGGAATGGTGTTCGCCAGCACATGGCTGTGGCCGTCCTGGTGCTGCAGGCCTTCACCGTTCAGAGTCGTCCGGCCAGCGGTACCACCAATAATGAAGCCACGCGCCTGAATATCACCGGCGGCCCAGGCCAGATCACCCACACGCTGGAAGCCAAACATGGAGTAGCATTTGAAGAATGGAATCAGCGGGTAGTTACTGGTGCTGTACGCCGTAGCCGCCGCAATCCAGGTAGACATGGAGCCGTCTTCGTTAATACCTTCCTGCAGAATCTGGCCTTTTTTATCTTCCCGGTAATACATGATCTGGTCACGATCCTGAGGCACATACTTCTGGCCTTCAGAGGTATAAATACCCAACTGGCGGAACATGCCTTCCATGCCAAATGTCCGGGCCTCATCCGGAATAATCGGCACCACACGCTTACCAATGCGCTTATCTTTCAGGAGCGCGCTCAGAATACGCACAAACGCCATGGTGGTGGATATTTCCCGGCCACCTGAACCATCCAGTACCGATTTGAAAATACTCAGGTCCGGAATCTGTAAGGGCTGGCAGTCTTTACGGCGCTTCGGATAGAAGCCGCCCAGTTCCTGCCGGCGTTTTCTCATATACACCATTTCAGGGCTGTCCGGTGCCGGGCGGTAATAAGGAACGTCGTCCAGATCTTCATCCTTGATCGGAATGGCAAACCGGTCCCGGAAATCTTTCAAGGCCTCGCCATCCAGCTTTTTCAGTGAGTGCGCGGTGTTCTGAGCCTCACCAACAGCCCCGAAGCCATAGCCTTTAATGGTATGAGCAAGAATAACGGTAGGCCGGCCATTGGCTTCATGCACTGCCCGATGGTAAGCCGCATAAACCTTGTACGGGTCGTGGCCACCACGGTTGAGGTTCTTGATGTCGTCATCTGACAGGTTCTCAACCAGCTTACTCAGTTCAGGGTACTTACCGAAGAATTCTTTACGGGTGTAGGCAGGGCCGTTACTGATGTAGTTCTGCAGGTCGCCATCGACCACTTCGTCCATGGCGCGCTGCATAACGCCGTCTTCGTCCTGCTCAAACAGGGCGTCCCATTTGCGACCCCAGACAACCTTGATGACGTTCCAGCCGGCGCCACGGAACACACCCTCAAGCTCCTGAATAATCTTGCCGTTACCACGTACCGGGCCATCCAGCCGCTGCAGGTTACAATTGATAACGAAGATCAGGTTATCCAGGCCTTCACGCCCGGCCTTGGAAATGGAACCGAGCGTTTCCGGCTCGTCTGTTTCACCGTCCCCGACAAAACACCATACTTTGCGATCCCCCATATCCGTGAGTTCACGGCTGTGCATGTATTTCATCACATGGGCCTGATGGATAGCCTGAATAGGCCCAAGCCCCATGGAGACGGTAGGGAACTGCCAGTAATCCGGAAGCAGCCAGGGGTGCGGATAGGACGGCAGGCCGTCGCCCCCGGTTTCTTCCCGGAATTTGTCCAGTTGTGCCTCGTCAAACCGGCCTTCAAGGTACGAGCGTGCGTAAATACCTGGCGATGCGTGCCCCTGGAAATAAACCAGATCAGACTCACGCTTGTCGTCGCCACCGTGGAAAAAGTAGTTAAAACCAACGTCGTAAAGTGTGGCTGCCGAGGAGAATGTAGAAACGTGGCCGCCCAGGTCGCCGGGGCGCTTGTTCGCACGCACCACCATGGCCATCGCATTCCAGCGAATGAGTGAGCGAATGCGCCGCTCCATGAACAGATCACCGGGCATCCGGGCTTCCTGGGTAACCGGAATCGTATTGCGGAATGGTGTCGTTATGGAATAAGGCAACTGGGTGCCGTCACGGCTGGCGCGCTCTGACAGTCGCTCCAGAATATAGGTAGCCCGGTCTACGCCCTCGTTCTCGATAAGAGACTCAAGCGCATCCAGCCATTCACTGGTTTCAATGGGATCATCATCCTGGTACATCAAACCCTCCCCTTTGCATAAAAAGGTGCAACGCGGCCACGATCAGCAGCCAGACGCGTTGCTGTGTTGATAAGCTGCGTAATTTGCAGATTATTGTTATGGGCGTTTCAGCCTGATAGCTGTTCAGCTTGATTGTTGGGCTGCAGGACAACACGCAGAACCTCCAACAAGCATAGATCAACTTTCTTACTTTTCCTGCCTGACCACGCTTATGGGATCACGGCACCTGATCTCAGACTGACTGAGGTCATAAGGGTCCGGCGCACTCCCTTTCAGGAGTTGTAGTATTATTACTACAGAACCCTCAAAAGCACACCTCAATATGCCTCAATGAAAGAACACTATCAAATATTATGATTGTTTACGCAACAATTACAAAGAAAAAACGTATACATTCGTATGAGAAAGGGGGATTGTAGTATTATTACATACAAAATTTTGACGCATGTCAGGAAACAAAAGCCTGCAAACCGTTACCTTTTCAGCGCTCAAATACCCCCATATGAGGGTATTTCCAACGAAAGTCTCACGCTAACTTCTTCCTACACCCTACTGAACCCTGGAAGGAGTCTGCTTTGAAAAAAATTCATAACATAGCGCTTGCGGGAGCTGTCTCTTCTGCCTTACTGGTCGCTGGCTGTGGCGGTTCGTCCAGCAGCACGTCTGACACAAACACCTCAGGTAATACCGTTATTTCAGGTGTGGCCTCTGCGCCTGCCGGTGCCGTTGCACACTACACCACCCCAAACACTTTCGAAGTGGCCCTGAACTTTTTCGTACCACAGGCAGCAGCCGCCATTACTGGCCTGAAGCCCATTGAGGGCGCCACGGTAGAGCTGATCAGAGTTGGTGATGATGGCAATCAAGTCGGTGACGTACTTGCAACAGCAAAAACGTCTATCACCGGTGATTACACCCTCAACCTTCCCCAAAACGTAAATCTTGCGGGCAACCTGGTGGTTCGTATCACTGGCCAGAACAGCACTACGCTGCGGGCACAGGTTGTTCAGGAAAAGGTGAATATCACTCCGGTTTCTGAATTTGTACTTCAGAAATTCATAAAACAGGGTGCAGATCTGGACCAGCTGGTGGTGAAGGATGTTGTTAAGCTGAAGGGGCGAATGGAAGAATTCGATATCACCCTGTCCGACTCCGTCAACCTGGAACAGGCTTTTACGGCCCTTGAAAATGAGATCGGTGATTTCGTTGAGAACGAAGTCGCTGTTACCACTTCAACCCAGATAGACGCGAGCACCATCGCCGGAAACTATCGCAACATAGCCTTTGAACTCGGGCTGCACGACAGCGACGATGAAAGTAACGGGACTTACGCCAACGACCTGTGGGCAAGTAATTTCGAGATTTCCAGTGGCAGCAACGGCGGCGTTTCTCTCAAGCTGATAGACGAAGACAGCTTTTATGCCAGCCTGAGCGGAGTGGCCCTGAACCAGGCCGGCGTTTATTACGAGGGCAGCGTAGAAACGGTGAATGAAAGTTTTCCCGCCACACTGACTGCCAGCGGCATCTTGTCCATAACCAGTGACTTCGAAGAAGATATCGTGACTGGCGAGGGCTACGGCTTCCGCTACCCGGCGGAAACAATCAACGCGCAACGTGTTGGTACTTCTGGTCTCTTCTTTCTGCAAAATAACAACGGGGCGGTGCGATATGCAGCACCGAACGATGTAATTGATCCCCGGCAGAAGCTTGGTGATGAAGCATTTCGCTCTGTGGAGATCTTTGCCCGCCAGCCAACCGCGTTCAAAGATTCAGACCTGAACGGAACCTTCGGCCGGGTGTACATTGAATCTTACATCGCGGGCAGCATCATAGAGCTCTCTTCAGAGGTTAATAAACTCACCTTCCAGGGCGATGGCACCTTCGACTATGGCCAGGTAGCCGGCCACCGGGTTGAGGTGTCACCATCCGGCTCCACGTACACGGTACTGACAGACCCGGCAGAAACCGCACTGCCCATGAACATTTCAGCCAACGGGGACATTACCGGTGCCGGTTATGAGGACGACGGTGTAACCATCAGCCCGGCAGACGGCTTTATCAACGATGAGTTTAACTTTATTGCGGTCTCAGGGGGTGAAGGCGCTGATCAGGGCACTATTCACGCCTCGGCCAACAGCGGGCTGACGATGATGGTTAAACTGCCGACAACCGCACCTGAAGTTTCTGGCAACAAATACCGCATGCAGCTGGTTTCAATGAAACTGGGAGCCGGTGCAGAGCTGCTGATGTCATCCAGCAAGTTCAATACGTTCATGACCATGAACTCAGAAACTGAAGGCACTATTGATGGTTCATTCTTTGAAGTCCGGAAATCCGGCCTGGCTGATAACCTGACGGTTACAACAGACGAGGTCATAAGCAAATCTGTAACCGCTGACATCAAAGGAACTGAGGTAAGCACACTGACCGTTACCTCTGCCAGTGGATTCGCCACCACGATGGAAGGCTTCTTCAACGAAGACGCCAGCCTCGGGCTCTTCACCCTGAAAGGGAAGGAGCCCGGTGAAGACCCGGATGAACTGGGCCTTGTTATACTGGTGAAAACAAACAGCTAACCAATGTGTATGCGGGGCCGGCCACCGGCCGCCCCGCTTTAACGCAGCAGCGACGACAATATAGTGCTGACCAGTTGCCCCTGCCTGCTCTGGCCGGTTTTTATAAACACCTGTTTCAGGTAGCTTCTCACCGTAGCTTCACTTTTATGCTTCTGGGCCGCGATCTCTTTCAGGCTTAAGCCTTTGATCAGATATTCACAGACACTGGCTTCTGCTCTGGTCAGTGAGAAATACTCAGCAATCATTTCCGCATCCGGAAATTGCCTTGCACCTGCATCGGTTATCGTAACCAGAACACCCCCGGTCAACAGCTCATTATGCCGCAACGGCCGAAGGGTCATCATAACCGGTGATGCGCCAGACAACCTGATAACCAGCGTTTCCGGCTCATAATCCTCGCCATCCAGATCAGCCCGGGAAACCCGCGTTATCGTACGGAAAAATGCTTTCTGGGCAGTCTCATCCAGGAAGGAAAACCGTTCATGCTGCAGTGTGATGCCCGCCCCACGCCCGATGAGTTCCCGGCCCCGCTGATTCGACAGCACCAGGATGCCACGATTGTTCAGCACAAAGGCCGGCTCGCAGATAACTTCCACAATGGCCGCCAATGCCTGAGAGGCGTCCGAGCGCTGATGGTAGGTTTCAGCCAGAGTAACGGTTTGCCGTACAAAGGGCACGAGGCGATTCATTGCGTCGAGATCTGCAGGCTGATAGGCACCCTGTGCAACTGTGCGCTGCACCGTCAGCAGAATAATATGGGTATCTGATGCATCAACCACCATCCAGGCAGAATCCAGCATCTGATGATCAGACTCCCAGCGGCCGTAGTCCTGCCCCGGCGGGCCCTTTTCAAGCAATGGCAATGCCGACCTGAAATCCCCCGGCTGCTGGGTAATGGCATAATTCGTTACAGCATCATGGGCGATCATGTTGTTATCCAGGTACCAGCCCACAAACTCATCAGACAAACCGGCATGCCAGATGTGTTCAATGGCTCTGGGGTTACGCCGGACAAAGGAAAGCTGGGCAGCACGGCCATTGACCGACTCCGTCAGCATGGCCAGAAAATCATGAAAACCTGCCTGATGATGCAAAGACTGATAAAGGCATTGAATCAATTCGGGCTCGTTGGAAAGCATTGGACCCGTGTCGGAAACAGTCAGGGCTGAGCGGAGCGGCATTGAGTATCTCTTTTTTTTGTGTTTGTCGGAACCTATCGCCTGAACCGGCACAAAAAATTATAGAAGAAACTCAACAAACGTGTAAAAAATAGAGACATCGGAGCATTCAATGCCTGAAGCGCGGGTAGCCTACCTTCAGACTACCCGCACCTTAATGCCCCGATCAGTGCATCAGCGTATAGAGTTTACGCCGGTAGGTACGTACGTCCGGGTTACTGTTACCCAGCTTTTCAAACAGCTCCACCAGTGTGGTTTTGGCGGCCTCATCTTTATATTTACTGTCTACCCGCATAAGCCGTATCAGCAGTTCCATGGCCTCTGCATTTTTTTCCTGAAGCACTTTATGCAGGGCCAGCAGGTGCAAGGCGTTCGGATCTTTCGGGTCCTGCTCCAGCGCCATCTCCAGATCTTTCTCTGGTGGCAGTTCGGCCGACTGCTTCAGAAATTTTATTCGGGCTGCCAACTGCTTCGCCTGATGCTGCAGCTTCTCTTCCGCTGGCAGGCTCTCCAGTACTTGTTCGGCCGTTTCAAGATCGCCGGCTTCCGCTTTCAGCTGGGCGAGATCAATCAGCACCTTCAGGTTATCAGGGTCTTTCTGATTCAGTTCCGAAAGAATGCCCAGCGCGCCTTCGTTATCACCCGCGTCCCACAGGCGGTGCGCCTTGTCATAAGGGTCTTCCTGAGGCGCCTCAACATGCTTATCAAGCACCTTCCGCACTTCGCTTTCCGGAAGCGCACTGTTAAACCCGTCTACAGCCTGGCCATCTTTCACCAGAATAATCGTTGGCAGGCTGCGCACACCAAGGCTGGCCGTCAGTTGCTGCTGCTCGTCGGCATTCACCTTCGCCAGCAAAAATGCCCCCTGATACTCCTCAACCAGCTTCTCCAGCACTGGCATTAATTGCTTACAGGGCGCGCACCAGTCGGCCCAGACATCCACCAGCACCGGGGTTTCAGACGAAGCCTCCATAACCTGTTGCTGGAAATTATCAATGGTCGCTTCAAAAATATAAGGAGAGCTGCTCATGCATTGCACCTGCATAGATCGTATGAATCATCAGAATTGTCACAGACATGGGGCCAGATGGCGGGAAATCAAGCAGGCACTGCCAAAATCCCACCTCCTTGAAATAGCCGTAACTGACGTTACATAGGTTATTAACAGATTATTAGTCAGGTATACCCTCTTTTCAGAGGCCGACCGTTTCTTACACCACCTTTTCGGATGGATACTTGAGGCATGGCAGACGAAAACCGCAACGAGTCGCTCGAAGACTTTGAAGAAGACGTTACTGAATATATCGGCAAGGACGAAAACAGCAAGGGTCTGGCCCTGCCCGAACAGCTCATGCCCAAGCGCATGTATGTGCTGCCGGTGTCCAACCGCCCGTTTTTCCCCGCTCAGGTTCAGCCAGTGATGGTAAACCAGACCCCCTGGCAGGAGACCCTTAAGCGGGTGAGCGAGACAGATCACAAGATACTCGGCATCTGCTTTGTGGAAAATCCGGAGGCAGAACAGGGCATCCCTGCCAGTGAGGAGCTTGAGGCTACCGGGTGCGCCGTGCGGGTGCATCAGGCGCAACAGGAGGGCGGAAAAGTGCAGTTCATCGCTCAAGGCCTCCAGCGCTTCCGCATTGTGCAATGGTTGCGCCGCAAGCCACCCTATCTGGTTGAGGTGGAATACCCTCGCGAACCAGAGGAAGACGCTGACCAGCTAAAGGCGTACACCCTGGCCATTATCAGCGCCATCAAGGAATTGCTGCGCACCAACCCGCTTTATGGCGAAGAGGTGAAGCAGTATCTGTCGCGCTTTGGCCCGGAAGACAGTTCTCCCCTGGCCGACTTCGGTGCCTCTATGACGAGCGCACCGGGCGCCGAGCTTCAGGACATTATTAACACTGTGCCTTTGCTGCGCCGGATGGAAAAAGTTCTGCTGCTTATGCGCAAAGAGCAGGAAGTTGCACGCCTCCAGTCAGAAATAAGCGAAGAGGTGAACGCCAAGGTGCAAAAGCACCAGCGGGAGTTCTTCCTGAAAGAACAACTGAAAGTGATCCAGCGCGAACTGGGCATGGCGAAAGACGATAAAACCGCCGATGCGGAACGCTTCCGTGACCGCATGGCTGAACTGCAACCGCCAGAGCAGGTGCAGGAGCGTTTTGATGATGAACTGGAGAAACTGAAAGTTCTGGAGCAGGGGTCACCAGAGTATGGGGTTACCCGTAATTATCTGGACTGGCTGACTCAGGTGCCCTGGGGCACCTATTCCGAAGACAGCTTTGATCTGGCCAACGCACACCGCATTCTGGACCGAGATCATGATGGCCTGGACGATGTAAAAGACCGGATTGTTGAGTTCCTTGCCGAGGGCAGCTTTAAAGGCGAAGTCAGCGGCTCTATTTTGTTATTGGTGGGCCCGCCCGGCGTTGGCAAGACGTCCATCGGCCATTCTGTGGCCGACGCGCTCGGCCGGAAGTTCTATCGGTTCAGTGTTGGCGGCATGCGGGATGAGGCCGAAATCAAAGGCCACAGACGCACCTACATTGGCGCCATGCCTGGCAAATTTGTGCAGGCGTTAAAAGACACCAAAGTGGCTAACCCGGTCATCATGCTTGATGAAATTGACAAGATCGGAGCGTCTTATCAGGGTGACCCTGCCTCCGCCCTTCTGGAAACACTGGACCCGGAACAGAACCGGGAGTTTCTGGACCACTACCTGGATGTGCGGATGGACCTGTCCAAGGTATTATTTATCTGCACCGCCAACCAGTTGGACACGATCCCAAGGCCTCTGTTAGACCGTATGGATGTCATACGGCTGTCGGGCTACATCGCCGAAGAAAAACTGGCCATCGCCAAGCACCACCTGCTGCCACGCCTGCTGAAGCGGGCCGGGTTGCTCAAGAAGCAGCTGAACATTTCGGATGCAGCCATTCGGCAGGTAATTGAGGGTTACGCCCGTGAGGCAGGTGTCCGCAATCTGGAGAAATTACTGCACAAAATTATTCGTAAAGGCATTGTGCAGTTATTGGAAAACCCCGATAAGCCCGTCAAGGTGGGCGCGCCTGACCTGACCCGGTATCTGGGCCAGCCGGCCTTTCGCAAAGAAAAATCACTCAGTGGAACCGGCATTGTCACAGGCCTGGCCTGGACCGCCATGGGGGGCGCCACCCTCAGCATTGAAGCATCCCGGGTTCACAGCCACCAGCGCGGCTTTAAACTCACCGGCCAGCTGGGTGATGTAATGAAAGAGTCGGCAGAAATCGCCTACAGCTACGTTTCTTCAAATCTGAGACGTTTTAAGGGCGACCCGGCTTTTTTTGATAAGTCTTTTGTACACCTGCACGTACCGGAAGGCGCCACCCCGAAAGATGGCCCAAGTGCCGGCGTTACCATGGCCACGGCACTGCTGTCTATCGCTCGCAAAGAAGCGCCACAACAGAATCTGGCAATGACCGGAGAACTGACGCTGACCGGCCAGGTGTTACCTGTTGGTGGTATCCGGGAGAAGGTCATAGCAGCGCGTCGGCAGAAAATCACCAACCTGGTTCTTCCTGACGCCAACCGGGGTGATTACGAAGAGCTTCCGGATTACCTTAAAGAGGGCCTGACCGTGAATTTTGCAAAACATTACAACGATGTTTTCCAGGTGTGCTTCACCGGCAAACCCCGGAAACGCTCTTCTGTCCACTAACGAAAAGGGGCACCGACTTTGGTGCCCCTTTTCGTTAATTCAGCTGGCTGATCATTAGCTAACCTTGTTATACGTCTCTCAGCGGGAGCTTTCCTTCCAGCCGTCTTCCCGCAGTACCGGCCCCACATCCAGCACCGGAGATGCATCGATATTGTCCGCATCCATCATGTTAGCCACACGCTGCAATGAGGCCAGGATCATGGTTTGCTCCCACTCATGCAGGCTCTGGAACTTTTTAATAAAATCTTCCTGAAGCGGATTGGGAGCACGAGACAGAATGTCTGCGCCCTCTTCCGTCAAATGCGCGTGCACCTTGCGCTTATCCTGAGTGCTACGCACCCGGTACACCAGTTTACGATGCTCCAGACGGTCCAGAATGGTAGTCACCGTTGCCTGGCTGAGGCTGACTTTATCGGCAATTGTTCCAATGGTTACTTCGCCAAGCTCACGAATGGTGCGCATAATCAGCAGTTGTGGCGAGGTCAGGCCGGCATGTTTGCTAAGGCGTTTGGAGTGGAGGTCGGTTGCGCGGATAACGCGCCTGAGCGCCACAAGCACCTTGTCACAATCGTTTACGCTACGATCACTTGCGTTTTCATAAACAGCTTTACTACTCGCCATCAATTTAAGCCTCACCTCAAATGTGCTTCTGCCTTGCGCTTATGCGCTGTTATGCACTCCCATAACCTGACAGTGAACTTATTTATACCACTAACTATTAGAGGTCTTTGTAACAAAAAATGCAAATTGGATCGCGTATAACCAGCTCTGCACCCGCCGGTTAAAACAATAAAGGCCCGATCTGCTTGACAAGCACCAAGGTGTGGTGTTTGTTTAACACCCTGAGAACATAAGAATAACCCTGAACCAAACAGGACAGAACCTATATGACCACTTCAGTTAAAAAACTCGTAACCGCTGTTGGCGCATCCGTAGCTCTGATGGCCGCCGGCCAGGCTGCTGCAGAGATCCAGATTGGTATTGCTGGCCCGATGACAGGCCCGGTCGCCCAATACGGTGACATGCAGTTCTCCGGCGCACGTATGGCTATCCAGCAAATCAATGAAAATGGCGGTGTTCTGGGTGAAAAGCTCGTTGGCGTGGAATACGACGACGTTTGTGATCCCAAACAGGCCGTTACCGTTGCTAACCGGTTGGTAAACGATGGCGTTCGCTTTGTCGTTGGCCACCTGTGCTCAAGCTCCACTCAGCCCGCCTCTGACATCTACGAGGATGAAGGCGTACTGATGATTACGCCAGCCTCTACCAGCCCGGACATCACCAGCCGGGGCTACGAACTGGTCTTTCGCACCATCGGTCTGGACAGCATGCAAGGGCCGGTTGCTGCAAACTACCTTGCCAGCCTGAACCCCGAGCGCGTGGCGATTATTCACGACAAGCAGCAGTACGGTGAAGGTATCGCAACCGCCGTTCGTGACACGCTTAAGGACAAGGGCGTTGAAATTGCCATGTTTGAAGGCATCACCGCCGGCGACAAAGACTTCTCCTCGCTGATCACCAAACTGAAGCAGGCAGACGTCGATTACGTTTATTACGGCGGCTACCACCCGGAACTGGGCCTGATTCTCCGTCAGGCACGGCAGGCTCACCTGGATGCGACATTCATGGGGCCTGAAGGTGTAGGTAACAAAGACATTAACACCATCGCCGGCGAAGCCGCTGAAGGCCTGCTGGTAACCCTGCCACCAAGTTTTGATCAGAAAGCTGAAAACCAGAGCCTGGTTAAGGCGTTCAAGGACAAGGGTGAAGACCCCTCCGGTCCATTCGTACTGACTTCCTACGCAGCGGTTCAGCTTATTGCTGACGGCATTGAGAAAGCAGACTCTACAGACCCCTTCGATGTCGCAAAAGCTTTGCGCAGCGGCTCATTTGAGACTCCGATTGGCACGGTGGAGTATGACAAAGCCGGCGACATGAAGTCATTTGAGTTTGTTGTGTACGAATGGCATTCAGATGGAAGTAAAACTCCGGTAAACTAAGCCGAATCGTTAATTAACGGTAATCATGAGAACACCTTCTCACCGCGATCCGGGAGAAGGTGTTTTTCTAGGCTCCTGATGATTCTGTCCACCAACGGTGCGGTTATCCCGCTCCGGCGGCCGGGCTGCGGAGGGGGCAGGCATTCGGAGTCCAAAAACAATGCAAGACCTCCTGTACTTCTTTCAGCAGCTCATTAATGGGCTGACGATCGGGAGCGCATACGCCCTGATCGCCATCGGTTATACGATGGTTTACGGCATTATCGGTATGATCAATTTTGCCCACGGCGAAATTTACATGATCGGCGCCTATACCTCTCTCATCGCCATTACCGGCCTGGCCACGCTTGGCATTACCTGGTTACCACTCGTACTGATTGTCGCGCTGATCTGCGCAATGATCGTGTCCAGCTCTATGGGTTGGGCGGTAGAGCGGGTGGCCTACAGACCGGTTCGTGGGCGGCATCGCCTGATCCCACTGATCTCTGCCATTGGCATGTCCATTTTCCTGCAAAACTATGTTCACCTTGCCCAGGGGTCCCGGAATATCGGTTTCCCGGCATTGATCGAAGGTGGTTTCCGGTTCGGGGCGGAAGATTCGTTCAGAATGTCCCTGACCTATATGCAGATAACCATATTCATCACCACGCTGATTTGTATGACAGCACTGTCGCTGTTCATCAAGCGCTCCCGTACCGGCCGGGCCTGCCGGGCAGTGTCTCAGGATCTGGGTATGGCCAGCCTGCTCGGCATAGACACCAACCGTATTATTTCCGCAACGTTTACCATAGGGGCAGCTCTGGCCGCTGTGGCGGGGCTTTTGCTCGGAATGTATTACGGCTCTATTGATCCGCTGTTTGGTTTTATCGCCGGCCTCAAAGCCTTTACTGCTGCCGTACTTGGCGGCATAGGCAGCATTCCCGGTGCCATGCTTGGCGGATTGGTGCTTGGCGTTTCCGAAAGCATGACGTCAGGTTATCTCAGTGGCGAATACAAAGACGTCGTGTCGTTCGGCCTGCTGATTCTGATTCTGCTGTTCAAACCCACCGGCCTGCTTGGCAAACCGGAGGTTGAGAAGATCTGATGCCTGCTCACAACTTTAAACACGCACTGTTTTGTGCCTTTATCACCCTGATTATTTCCTACCCTATCGTCGGCCTTGATCTTGAAGCCCATGGCATCGATATCACTCTGGACGGCGCAGGCGCATCTACCGTTGCCATGATTTTTCTGGCTGTTGTCATCGTGTTCGTGTTCCAACTGTTCCGGGACAACATCATGGCAGTCCTGCGGAAAATTCCCAGGCCACTGCCGAAGACTGAAAAAGAACCCATGGCCGAAAACCGGCGGGCAAAGATTGAATCCTGGGTACTGACAGGCATTGTAATCTTTGCCTTGTTCTGGCCATTTTTTGTATCCCGCGGCTCTGTGGACCTTGCCACACTGGTGCTGATTTACATCATGCTGGCACTGGGGCTGAACGTAGTGGTTGGTCTGGCCGGCCTGCTTGATCTGGGCTACGTTGCCTTCTATGCCGTTGGTGCCTATACGTTCGCGCTCCTGCACCAGTACCTGGACATCTCCTTCTGGATGGCTCTGCCTATAGGTGCACTGCTGGCGGCCCTGTTTGGCCTGGTGCTCGGCTTCCCGGTACTCCGGTTGCGCGGAGATTACTTGGCTATCGTCACCCTCGGGTTTGGCGAAATCATCCGGATTCTTCTGAACAACTGGACCAGCCTCACGGGTGGCCCTAACGGCATTGGCGGTATTCCGGACCCAACCCTGTTTGGTATGGAATTCGGGCGCAGAGTCAAGGAGGCAGGCAACACCTCCTTCCACGAAACCTTCGGCCTTGCGTACAACAGTGAGCACAAGGTTATCTTCCTGTACCTGATCGCACTGATACTGGCGGTGTTCACGGCGCTGGTTATTCGCCGGTTTATGCACATGCCGGTCGGGCGTGCCTGGGAAGCACTGCGCGAAGATGAAATTGCGGCCCGCTCACTGGGGCTGAGCCGTACCGCAGTGAAACTCTCGGCATTCACCATCGGTGCTTTTTTCGCCGGATTTGCCGGCACCGTGTTTGCCTCCAAGCAGGGGTTCATCAGCCCTGAGTCCTTCGTGTTTCTTGAGTCCGCTATTGTTCTGGCCATTGTGGTTCTGGGTGGCATGGGCTCTCAGGTTGGCGTGGTACTGGCCGCAATTGCCGTTACCATCCTGCCCGAGCTGGCCCGTGAGTTCTCCGAGTACCGCATGCTGATCTTCGGCGCCGCCATGGTGCTGATGATGGTCTGGCGCCCGCAAGGTCTGATGCCTATGCGCCGCATTCATATTGAACTCAAGAAGCAGGAGTAACGGACGATGCTA
>CAYUTG010000056.1:0-14487 GCA_964447555.1 uncultured Marinobacter sp. | reverse complement strand
ACCCTTAAAGCGACCCTTGAACACCCTGAATCGCGGGATGCAGTTCGCACGGCCACCCTGGCCTCTGAAGACAACGGCGGTTATTACGAAGGCACACTGAGCAGCGACGAGGAACCCGGTGAGTATCGTCTGATTGTTGAGGCCAGTGTGGATGGCGACACGGTGCGGCATGCTTCTACGCTGACCATTGAACCCTATCTGGGCGAGTTTGAGGGGTTGGGCGACACCTACGTAGCAAATAACAGCCTGGTAATTCCTGTGCATTTTTCGCCGGAGAACGCCGGCTTTTATGCGCTCTCTGCCCAGTTGTATGAGGGGCAGAAACCCATCGCGTTACTACAGGCCGAACAGCGGCTGGATATGGGTTCAGACACCCTGAAACTCAGAACCCATGGCACCGTACTTGCCGATCACAAGGTGCGTGGAAAACTGTCTGTGCGTTACCTGCAACTGAGACAGTTACCGGCCAGGCCTGGCGACAGAACGCATTACGCCTACGGGCCAGACGGCGGATACTCCTTCTCACCACCGGATCTGGATGCCCTGCATGACAGCCCGGTGGAAGACCCCGAATCGGAACAACGGGCAGCGCTGTTAAAGCAGTTGGCCGACAAGTTCTGATCGCTGAGCGTTAACACCGTTCAGCACCGGCTGACGCCGGGTTGTACCACCCTGCCCTTACGCAGTCAGACGGCGGGTGGGTAAACGTCTTGTACAACAATAACTCAGCAAAGACGGAGCAATCATGACAACAAGAAAGATAGGAAGTGCCTGTAAAACCGCTCTGGCGGTTGCCCTCACCGGCGGGTTATTTGCCGGAACAGCCCAGGCGCAGTTGGCCGGGCATAATGTCATCCTGATTCATGGCTTCCAGCAGGAAGACCTGGCGAATGCGCCGGCAAACTTTCAGGCGATTAAAGACGCCGGAGCGGATTACTGGCGTACCTTCTGGTTATCCCGTTCAGAAGCCCGCATAGACTGGGGCAGCAACGGCCGGGTTGAGGGCAGCATTGCCCAGCAAGCCTATCAGCAGGTAAAACAGATCAGCCAACAGGGGTTGTGCAACAATTACTGCATTATTGTTTCACACTCGACGGGCGACTTGGTTACCCGTTACCTGCTGGACAACCAGGCACGCTGGCTTCAGGCCGACGGGCTGCAGCCACTGAAGATTCTGGCAGCCATTGACTATTCCGGAGCCGGCGGCGGCACGGAACTGGCGGACCTGGCCATGAGCGTGGCCTATAACGACAGTTGGTACAACTGGCCACTGAAGCAAGCCGTTAAAGCCTTTACCGGCATTACCCCTCAGCCGGGTAAACTCGGCGTGGTAAACGATCTGCAAACCAACACCGCGCGCAACCTGGCCACCAGCCCCAACGCCATTCCAAGGCTGCGTTTTGCAGCTGGCGGCTCGTCTTATGGCGGTATTACCAAGCCGTTCATTGCGGGTAAAGATGATGGTGTTGTGCCTCTGCACTCTTCCTGTGGTGCTACCACGGCGCAGGGTATCGATTCCTGCTCCAACGGCATCAGCATTGCGGGTAAGGTTACCAGCCAGAATGGGCCAGACGGGCTTTATTACCACAACTACCCCATTCTTATGAACGAAGGGGCCTCTCACAGTGGTGTGCTGGGTACAGAGACCGGAAATATCTCTGTGCCAGTGGTTAATAACCGGACACTGAACGGGCTTCGGGTAGACTTCGCAAGCCGAAGCTACAACAAGCGGGCCTGGTGGCAGCTCTGGGGTTCTGGCGACAGATACATTGAGGTTCCTGGCTCTGCCCAGACCGACATGTCTACGCTGGTGTACACCACACTGAATAACTGACAGACAGAACGCGCTGTTCGCAAAGGACGAACCGGTACTCAGGGATGAGTACGCCCGCTATTTCTGGCCGGGTGTCCGTAGTTTACCTGCCTTTCTTTTTTAGTTCGCAGCCTATACATTGATTCGTTGCCCGATTCATTACCTGACGGTTAAGTGACCCTTCAATGTCTGACGCCCACAAATCTGACCTGCTTCTTGTTGTTGTAACGCTGCTTGCAGCCATCAGCTGGATGTTCTCGAAAGAGGCCATTCTGCTCATGCCACCTTTGATGTTCATGGCTGCACGCTTTCTGATTGCCGGTTTCTTTCTGATGTTTGCGGCCTGGCCATCCCTGAAGCACCTGAGCAGAGACCAGCTTCGCCGCAGCGCCGGTGTGGGGCTGGTATTTGGCGTTGCCATGAGTTTCTGGGTAATGGGGTTATTTCATGCCACCAGCATGGGAGAAGGCGCGTTTCTGACCAGCCTCGGCGTTGTTATTGTGCCCATTATCGCCCGGGTTATTTTTAAGGAAACCCAGCCTGTCAGCACCTGGCTGGCCATTCCCATCGCCATTGCCGGCCTGGCTTTGCTCTCGCTGAAAAACGGGTTCAGGCTTGAGGCGGGCCAGATTTTTTTCATTACCGGAGCAACGGGGTTTGCACTGTACTTCACATTGGTTACCCGCATTACCAACCAGACAACGGTTGTTAATCGCCGGGGTGAAACCGTTGAAAAAAGCAAAGTACCTGCACTTCCGTTAACGGTGATTGTATTACTGGTTGTGGGCCTGGTTACCATGCTTGAATCGCTGGTGCTGGAGCCCTGGCAGGCTACTATATCCAACCCCGCACCCCTGCTGTTCTGGTGGGTATTGGCCAGTGCCGTTATTGGCACCGCTGGCCGTTTTCTTACCCAGACTTACGCCCAGAGCCTGTCTGTACACAGCCATGGCGTGGTTATTCTTATTCTGGAGCCGGTCTGGGTTACGCTGTTTGCAGCCGGCTGGTTTGGCGAGATCATGAGCGGCGTTCAACTGGCCGGATGCGGGCTGATTTTCATGGCCCTGATCGTCAACCGCTGGAGTGTGCTGATTAAAGCCCTGAAAACCTGGCTGGGATACCGGAAAATCGCGTAAAAGTGGTTGACCAAAAACCGCCAAATCAGTATATTGCGTTCCCGTTGCAGGACCATAGCTCAGTTGGTTAGAGCGCTACCTTGACATGGTAGAGGTCCCCAGTTCGAATCTGGGTGGTCCTACCAACTCTGCCAAGAAAGTCAGTTACTTACGGAATCCGTGAGAACTGGCTTTTTTTGTTTCTGGCGTGTGATCATTGGTGAAGAAGGGGTCAGAACTTTAGTTCTGCCCCCCCTGTTCAGAGCTGAGGTCAAAACTTAAGCCCTTTTTCTTCGTGCAAAGCCCAGTCCAGCCAGGCCAATGCCCAACAGGGCAAGTGTGCCTGGTTCAGGGACACTAACCGGTGGAGCGCTTGAGATCGCACCAACGGCATCTATGTCGGCCTCGCCATACGGATAGCCTGATTGGTTAGGCAGGACATCTCTGAGACGAACGAAACTGTAGAACGCGCCCTGCACCACACCCGCATTGGCATCAATATCAATGCCGGTTGGTTGTCCGAGGACGTCACCCAGATCAATCCAGCTTGAGTTGTCGGTGGAAATTCCAACATTGAATTTCTCTGTAACTCCACCGATTTCAAATATCCACAGGTCTGCCGCGCTGTCGCCGGAGGTGGTTAACGAGTTGTCTGTGAACTGCAAAACCAGCTCTCCTCCAACCCCGAGCGACACAGCAGTATTGCCGGGGCCGTAGTCTGGCACGCCCAGGGCCGCATTTGGGTCATCCCAGCCAGTGCCTACGTTAGCGCCTTTCGAGTACGAGACTACCGAATCAGCAAAGCTCACGGCCCCGTCCGGAAACTCGACGCCACCAAATGGAACTGCATATGCCTGAGTAGCCATTGCTGAAACACAGGTTGCTAATGCAAGCGAACGTATTGGTGTTTTCATTTTGCTCTCCTTGAGCGAACTTTTTTATTAAAACTGAAAGATAACTGCCTTCATCAATCAAAAATTCCGCATTTAATATGCCGATTTGACGTTTCCCACTGTGAAACAGATAGTTGAATTTGGAGCAACTCGCTGGCTGTAAAAAATATCGACACGCTGCAGGGATTCAGAACAAAGGTTGATTCAGTGGCTATGGATACGTTAATGATTACTCTGCTGGGTAAACAGGAGTTGCCGGAAGCTGCGGCGCTCTGCGCTCTGGCCATGGCAGACAACCCGATCCACATTCGGGTTTTCGGACCTTCCGATCACTTGCGCCAGCGGCGCCTCAGCCGCTTCTTTCCCGGCCTGCTCGCTTATATCCACAGAAAGGGGTGCCTGTATGGCGTGGTTGTCGATGGGGCGCTGGTAGGCGTGCTGGGCTTGCTTCCGCCCGGGAGTTGCAGGCCACCCTTCCGGTTCTGGACACTCCAGGCTGGATGATGGTACGGCCTGTCAGTGGCGAACGTTGAAAACAACCAGGGGAAATCCGGTTGTAAATCTGTTGCGGCTGCAGCAGACTTCGCACTGTAGCGTTCCCGCTCCTGCCTTGTTCAACGGAAGATCCATGCGAACCCGAATTGATTTTACCCTTCAGCATTCCCAGACAGCTGTAGATGCATTAAGTGATGCCTCTGATTTACCAAAGCAACGCATTAAAGATGCTATGGCCAAGGGTGCCTGTTGGTGGACTCACAAGGGCAAACAAGTTCGCCTGCGCAAGGCAAAGCGAGAGGTTAAGGCTGGCACGCGCCTGCAGTTGTTTTATGACGAGGTTGTGCTGGGCCGGAAGCCTGAAAAAGCCACGTTGGTTAAAGATATGGGCCGGTATTCCGTGTGGTTTAAGCCCCATGGCATGCTGGCTCAGGGATCCCAATGGGGGGATCACTGCAGCCTGTTGCGGTGGGTTGAGGTTGAGTGCAAACGGGATTGTTTTCTGGTGCACCGCCTGGATGCGGATGCGGCCGGGTTGATGCTGATAGCTCATGATTCTAAAGCGGCCGGGGCACTGTCGCAGTGTTTTTCCGGAAGGGCTATCGACAAGCAGTATCAGGCGGTAGTTGCCGGGTGCCTGGAAGTCTCTGATCGGTTGATTGATGCGCCAGTGGAGGGGAAATCAGCCAGAAGCCGGGTAACAACTCTTGCTAGCGATACAGAGGCTGGGACCAGCTTGTTGCATGTAGCTATTGAAACCGGGCGTAAGCATCAGATTCGTCGGCATCTGGCGGGCATGGGGCATCCGATCGTCGGGGACCGGTTGTATGGTAAGGCGGCGGGAGTGCCTTTGCAGCTGCTGGCGTGTTTTCTTGGGTTTGACTGCCCGGTAGTGGGGCGGCGTGTGGAGTTTGAGGTGCCTGAGGGGATGAATACGCTGGTGGTGGGGTTGGGAAAAACGAAGGAGGGGGCAGAGCTGAAGTTCTGACCCCTTGGGGACCTAGGCCTCCTTGTAAAACTCGCGATACCAGTCTACAAAGTTGGCTATGCCCTCTTCCACCGAGGTTGACGGTTTGTAGCCGACATCGGTGATCAGGTCGTCAACATCTGCGTAGGTGGCGGGTACGTCACCTGGCTGGAGGGGGAGCAGGTTCTTTTCTGCTTTTTTGCCCACGCGCTCTTCGATGATTTCGATAAAGCGGGACAGCTCAACCGGGTTATTGCTGCCGATGTTATATATCCGGTAAGGGGCTTTGCTGGTGCCTGGGTCCGGCTTCCCACCTGTCCATGCGGCATTGGGCTCTGCAACTTTGTCCAGCGTGCGGATAACACCCTCAACGATGTCGTCTATATAGGTGAAGTCGCGCTTGTGATGGCCGTGGTTAAAGACATCAATGGGCTCGCCCGCCAGAATCTTTTTGGTGAAAATAAACAGCGCCATATCTGGCCTGCCCCAGGGGCCGTACACGGTAAAGAACCGCAGGCCGGTGGTTGGCAGGTTATAGAGATGGCTATAGGTGTGCGCCATCAGCTCATTGGCTTTTTTAGAGGCTGCGTACAGGCTCAGCGGGTGGTCAACGTTATCATGCACTGAAAAAGGCATGGTTTCGTTGGCACCGTATACCGAACTGCTTGACGCATACACAAGGTGCTTCACATTGTTGTGACGACAGCCCTCGAGAATATTGGTGAACCCTACGAGGTTAGCGTCAATGTACGCGTGCGGGTTCTCAATGGAATAACGCACACCGGCCTGTGCCGCCAGATTCACCACCCGCTCGGGTTTGTGCTCGGCAAAAACCGCCGCCATGGCGTCGCGGTCTGCGATGTCTTTGCGCACTTCGGTAAACCCTGGCTTACAGGTTAGCCGGTCAAGCCGCGCCTGCTTCAGGTTCACATCGTAATAGTCGTTAACGACATCAACACCGATCACCTCATCGCCCCGATCCAGCAGGCGATGCGCCAGATGCGAGCCAATGAAACCGGCTGTTCCGGTAACCAGAATCTTCAAGATATTTCCCCTTAGAAGGTAACGCCAGCACTGATGAACGGGCCATCGACTTTCAGGTCCAGCCGATCATCGCCATCTTCATAATCAACCGCCATCTGGCGGTAACCCGCACGCAACTGGAGCACAGAGACTGTGTACTGGCCGTAGACATTGAAATCGCGAACCGAGTCACCGCTGTAGCTGATGAAATTGCCTTCTGCGCCGGCAGAAACGCCGGTCAGCGGCAAGTCAAAGCGGGCAGACAGGTAACCCATAGGAATGACCGCGTCCACAGTAGTTTTGCTTTCATTAGAGCCGCGAACAACCAACTCTCCAGACAGATCACGGGCAGTTAGGCCAAGATCAAGATTTACCCAGTTATCGAGCAGTTCGTAGTAGAGCGTCAGGTCGAGTTGTTCAAGATCCAGATCAGAACGAACATTACCTGCAGAGACTGTATCGTAAGCGCTCCCCAGATTTCCGCGACCACTCTGTTTAACCAGGGTGTAGTTCAACCGGACATTGGGTAGCACAGGAACCGGATGCTCAATGTAGATGGATGCATTAGTGTTGGAATCGTTGTCGAGATTTAACTCGTCATCCAGATCCACCGAATCGTTTTTGTGGGCCGCATGCCCTGACAAATCCGAATGCCAGTAGCCAACGGTGGCACCAACCCCAAGAACGTCTGCCTGTGCCAGTGGTACGGCCAGCAGCATGGAACCGCCCATGGCCAATATCAGTTTACGCATAACACACCTCTGTATTTGTTCTTTTACGAAATCAGTCAAACTGAATACCAAGACGACGGCCTACTTCCTCGTAGGTCTCGATAACATCGCCCAGGCCCTGACGAAAGCGGTCTTTGTCCATCTTTCTGCGGGAACCCTTCTCCCATATACGGCAGCCATCCGGGCTGAACTCGTCCCCCAGAATAATGTCGCCATTGCTGCGGCCAAATTCCAGTTTGTAATCCACCAACAGCATACCAGCTTCATCAAACAGTGCCTTCAGCACATCATTAACCTGGTAGGTAAGCTCTTTCATGCGCGCCAGCTCATCCGCTGTTGCCCAGCCAAAGCTGACCGACAGCGATTCGTTCACCATCGGGTCATGTAGCGCGTCATTCTTCAGGAAAAGCTCAAATGTGGCCGGGTTCAGATCCTGCCCTTCTGCCACGCCCAGACGGCGGCACAGGCTGCCAGCTGACACATTACGGGCGACACATTCCACCGGTATCATATCCAGCTTTCTGACCAGCGATTCATTGTCCGAGAGCAGGCCCTCGAAATGAGTGGGTATACCGGCGGCTTCAAGCTTCTCCATTATGAAGGCGTTGAACTTGTTGTTCACCATGCCTTTCCGGTTCAGTTGCTCTACTTTTTCGCCATCAAACGCAGAGGTGTCATCCCGGAACACCATCACGAACCTGTCTGGATCGTCTGTGCCGTAGACTGATTTTGCCTTACCTGCGTAAAGTTCTTCACGCTTTTCCATCAGATGCCTCCGAAGTGGTGCCTGCCTGTGCGGCATGCCACGGAATCAGTATAGATATTCGAATAATTGGTTCAGCAAATCTGCTGCGCTGTTGTCGCCTTCATAGCTGTCAGCGCGTTTTGCTGTGATAACAACATAGCCACCCTGCTCTTTCAGCATCACGGTGTGGGTATGCTGCGGCTTTTCTTTGTCGCTGAACCAGCTGAACCAGCCCGAACTGCGCTCGTCATCAGTACGGAAATCGACATACAGCCAGCCGTCACTCCGGTTCAGGTCTGTAATAGCAATATCGGCTTCACCCAGTGCCCGGTTTACTTCAGCCCAGGAGCGACCGTAATCCAGATCCATCTGGATGGAAACAGCTGTGTCGTTTTCAGATATCAGTTTAACCCGCGGTTCGCTGACCATGTCAGATGCCGCGCGCGAGAAGGATTTACTCTCTTCGCTCGCTTTCAGAAACTCGCCCATATCGGCAAGAATCCGCTTCTGCAGTGCCAGCGCTGCTGGTGTGGGGCCTGCAATACCGGCCCAGGGGATCAGCTCTTTCGGGCCGTCATCCAGCGACAGTTTCCTCACCTGAATTTCGGTTGTTTTTCGGCGTACACCCGGGGCCATACGAACCTGAAGCACGACGCTGGGCTCCTGGCTATCCGGGTCGTCCGGCAGCTCTGCCAACTGGCGGGCGCGTTTGCTGAAATTAACCAGTTCGCTTTGCAGCAGGCCCAGTTGGGGACTGTCAAACGCAACCCCCAGGCCCCGGTCTGTCATATAGGCATTCACAGCTGGCCACAAACGGCCTGGTACATCGTTTACCAGCAACCAGGTACGGCCATCCAATTCCTCGATAACGTAGTTTTCTTCGAGGATTTCAGAGGTCATATCTGGTGGGTGCGGGATTTCAGACGGGTACATTTTGCTGGCGTCTGCCACAGAAATATCCCGAATGGGCATGGTCTGGTTAAAGCGGGCTTTTTCGGCGCTTTCAGGTAATTCAAGCGGCGGGCCGTCTTTGGTGTTTACGTAACGCTCGGAACGATCTTCCATCAGGCCACAACCCGAGACAGCTGTCAGAAACAGCAGCCCGGTTGCAATGGCCAGAGACGAGGATAAAAAACGACGACGGGTTCCTGAACGAACCGGCATTGAGTTACTCCGGGGCAGCGGTGATGACAACAAACTCAGAGTACACCTGAGGCTTTCAAGGCGTCTTCTACCTCAGTATGGAACTTCTCGCTCAGGTGAGTCAGTGGCAGGCGAATGCCTTCGCTGATCAGCCCCATGCGATTCAGCGCCCATTTCACAGGAATCGGATTTGCCTCAAGGAACAACTTCCGGTTCAGTGGCATCAGCAGCTCATTCAGGCGCTCTGTTTCTTCCCGGTTGCCGGCAATGGCTGCAGCACACAGCTGAGACATACCTTTAGGCGCTACGTTAGCGGTGACCGACACGTTGCCCTTGGCCCCCGCGAGCATGAGCTCTGCCGCTGTGGCATCGTCACCGGAATAAACCGCCAGACGGCCATCCAGCGCTTCGATAAGTTCGCTGCCACGGGGAATATTGCCTGTGGCATCTTTAATGGCAACAATATTTGGTATGTCTGCCAGACGAAGCACAGTTTCGTTCAGCATGTCGCATGCGGTACGGCCGGGAACGTTGTAGAGCATCTGGCTCATGCCCGGCACAGCCTCGGCAATCGCTTTAAAATGCTGATACAGGCCTTCCTGGGTGGGCTTGTTGTAGTAGGGAACCACCAGCAAACAGGCGTTGGCGCCCAGCTTCTCAGCCTCGCTCGTCAGGTGAATGGCCTCGCGCGTGCTGTTACCACCAGAGCCGGCAATAACAGGGATACGGCCGTTGACACGTTTTATGATCCGGCTGATTACCTGCAGGTGCTCTTTGGGGTCCAGCGTTGCTGACTCGCCGGTTGTACCAACGGCAACAATACCGTTCGTGCCATTTTCGATATGAAATTCCACCAACCGGTCCAGCTCGTCCCAGTGAATATCACCGTTTGGATGCATGGGTGTGGCCAGTGCGACAAGGCTACCCGTAATCATAAAAACTCCGTCCGAATAAAACCGACATATTAATGTTGGGCACAGGCGGACACAAGGGCATTAAAAGAGATGTCATGTGACCCGCCGAGCCGTTGATACCGGTAAAAACTATTCCAGCACCGGCGAAGAAGCGGACTCCTTGACCGGCCAGGCAGAAAATACCGCTTTAAGCATGGTTGCCAGAGGAATGGCAAAGAACACGCCCCACAGCCCCCAGATACCACCAAAGAACAACACGGCAACAATAATAGCAACCGGGTGTAGATTATTGACTTCAGAAAACAGCACCGGCACCAGCACGTTGCCATCAAGTGCCTGAATAATGCCATATACCACCATTACCCAGATGAAGTGGCTTCCCCAGCCAAACGCAAACAGGCCGATCATGGCAACCGGAATGGTGACAACAGCCGCCCCAATATAGGGGATAACAACACTTAACCCTACCAGCAGTGATAATAACGCCGCGTAAGGCATGCCGAGAAACTTGAAGGCTATGTAGGTTGCGCCACCCACAATGAGAATCTCGAGAGCCTTGCCCCGAACGTAATTGGCACACTGAAGATTCACCTCATGCCATATTTTGAACATCATCGGGCGCTGCTGCGGCAGAAGACGGGAGATAGACCCCAGAAGCAGCTCCCTGTCTTTCAGGAAGAAAAACACCAGAATAGGAACAAGCACCATATAAATGAGCAGAGCCACCAGATCCGGAATGCTGGACAAGGAAAACGATACCAGCCACTGCGTAATATGCCCGACTTCCGTAGAAATCTGCTGATAGATCGTATTGACCGCATCAACCGAAATCAGTTGGGGGTATTCTTCCGGCAGCAGCTCAAAATACGACTGGAGCTCACGAATGATTCTGGGGGCCTCGCCCGCCAGATTACTGACCTGCCGCCAGATCAGGGGCAACAAGCCGAAGATAAACGCAACCAGTACCCCAAGAAAAATCAGGAACACACCAATGATGGACACGGACTCAGGAACATTCAGCTTGTTCAGCTTTGTCACCAGCCCCTGCAGAATGAAAGCAACGATCAGCGAGGCGATCACCGGCGCAAGCATGGCACCAAACCAGACAACAAAGATGGTTCCGGCAACAAGGATCAGAAAAAGAATAATGGCTTCTTCATCTGAAAAATATTTATGTGCGAGACCGCGTAAAATGCTGATCATAGATGTCTCCGGAGAATTAGCCGCCGCACTTTATCACAAAGCGGTATTGATCACCGGTTTGCGATGAGCTGACAAGCTGGTGCCGGGACAGTTTGAGAAAGGCCGGGATATCACGGGCCGAGCCGGCGTCTGTGGCAATCACTTCCAGTTCGCTGCCGGGGGCCATCGTGTTAAGTTCCAGTTTGGTCTTAAGCAAAGGCATCGGGCAATGAAGCCCGGACGCGTCCAGAGTACGATCAGCCATAAAAATGAGACACCATTGCGATAACAGTAAACGGGTTCAAAGAGCGCTGGGCTTAAACGAGCAGCTATTATGCCGCCAGTGACAGTGTATTGCATTACAATCCTTGTTTCCTCTGAATACCGGGACATTTTATTGTAACCTGCTGTCATAGTGGCACTTCTGACCAAATGCTAACCAAAGGCGAACAGCATTACATGAGCGTTTTAACAATCCGGAGTTTGTACGCCAACTGGCTGACCAGATCCCTGGTGCTGGTTCTCAGCCTTGCACTTGCGGGCTCTCCTGGGTTTGCTCAGGAAGGAGCCACGCTGCCCAGTATTGGCGGCAGTGGTGGCGGCGGGCTTATTTCAGACCAGCAGGAAGCCGAGATTGGCCGGCAGGTTATGGTGTCCATTCGCCGTTCCGCACCAAGAATTACAGACCCGCTGGTGTATGACTACCTGAGCTCCATCATTTACCGGCTTGTGCCCTATGCGTCCTTACAGAACACCGACCTGACACTGGCCCTGATTGACGACCCGGCCATCAACGCCTTCGCCGTGCCTGGTGGCGTTGTGGGGGTTAACGGCGGGCTTTTTCTGAACGCCAATACCGAGCAGCAGTTTGCCTCAGTGCTGGCTCACGAACTTGCCCACCTCAGCCAGCGACACTTCGCCCGCCGGCTGGAGCAACAGAAAACCAGCGCCCCACTGACGCTTGCCGGAATGATTGCGGGCATTGTGCTGTCTGCAGTTACTCAGTCTGATATCGGGATAGCAGCGATTGCCGGGACCCAGGCACTGGCGGTTCAGAACATGCTGGCCTACAGCAGAGCTAATGAGCAGGAGGCAGACCGCATAGGCCTGGACATTCTGGCCTCGGCGGGCATGGACCCACGAGGGATGCCCGAAATGTTCGAAATCATGATGCGCCAGAACCGGTTACAGGGGAACCAGGTTCCCGAATACCTATCGACTCACCCGTTAACCCAGAGCCGGGTAGCCGATACCCGGAACCGGGCTGAGCAATACCCGACTGGCAAGGTACATGAAAGCCTGGAGTACCATCTGATGCGCAGCCGCCTTCAGGTGCACTATGCCACGTCGCCCGAAGTGGCGGTTGATACGTTTAAAGGGTATCTGAACAAGCCCGGAGCCGAAAAGAACATAGCGCTGCGCTATGGACTGGCCGTTGCGTATCTGGAAAACAATCAGGAGGACAAGGCAGCAGACATTCTTGAGGAACTGCTCTCTGCCAGCCCCGGCCGCATTACCTTTCAGGTGACACTTGCAGAAGTGATGATTCGGCAAAAGCGCCTGAAAGAAGCCAGAGAACTGATGCAGGATGCGCTGGCCAGAAATCCTGGTAACTACCCGATCACCCTTACCCTTGCCCGGGCCGAGATTGCAGACGGCAACGGTAATGCGGCCGCAGAGCACCTCAGGCAACTGACCCGCAAGTTGCCCGCACAGGAACAACTCTGGCTGGCCCTGGCTGAAGCGGAAGGCATGGCCCGGAATATTGTAGGCGTTCACCGGGCCCGGGCAGAATACGATGCTCTGATGGGAGATCTTGAATCGGCACAACGGCAGTTGCGGCAGGCTCAGGAAAAGCTGCCGGCGGGATCCCCCCAACGGCAGATTGTTACCGAACGGCTGGCTGAAATTACGCGCCGGCTTAATAATCAGAAAAACAGCTGAAGCACAGACCGCCCCGCCTGGCGGCGGCCGTTACACGTTACTCGCCACCTTGAGGTTCACGCCCGCGGTGAAATCCAGCATCCGGCGCAGCGAGGTAAGCGCCTTCACCCGAACCGCTTCTTCTACATGAATCTCCTGATCACCGGTTTCCAGAACGTGCAGCAGGTTCTGCAAGCCATTCATGGCCATCCAGGGGCATTGCGCACAGCTTCTGCAGGTTGCACCATCACCAGCTGTGGGGGCTTCAAGCAGAGTCTTATCTGGCGCGAGCTGCTGCATTTTATAAAAAATACCGTTGTCGGTTGCCACAATGAACGTATCATTCGGCAGAGTTTGTACCGCATGAATAAGCTGCGAAGTTGACCCCACAACATCAGCGATTTCCACCACGTTATCCGGAGATTCCGGGTGCACCAGTATGGCGGCATCCGGGTACAGCGCTTTCAGATCTTCCAGCCCGCGGGATTTGAATTCTTCATGCACAATACAGGCGCCATCCCACAACAGCATGTCTGCGCCTGTGGTCTTCTGAACGTAATGGCCAAGGTGCTTATCAGGCGCCCACAGAATTTTCTCACCACGGGCATCCAGGTCTTCAACAATGGCTTTGGCACAGCTTGAGGTAACTACCCAGTCTGCCCTGGCCTTCACCGCCGCCGAGGTATTGGCATACACCACCACGGTACGGTCCGGGTGCTGATCACAGAAGTCGCCGAATTCATCCGCCGGGCAACCGACATCCAGGGAGCAGGTTGCCTCCAGGGTGGGCATCAGCACACGCTTTTCCGGGTTAAGAATTTTGGCGGTTTCACCCATAAAGCGAACGCCCGCAACAACCACAGTAGATGCAGGATGCTCATTACTGAACCGGGCCATTTCAAGGGAATCGGCCACGCAGCCGCCACTCTCTTCCGCAAGGCGCTGGATATCCGGGTCTACGTAATAATGCGCCACCAGAACCGCATCTTTTTCTTTAAGAACAGTTTTTATCCGGTTTTCAAGGTGCGTCTTTTCTTCGGCACTGAGGGGGTTGGGTTCTGCGGCATGGGCCAGATGTTCCTGAACAAGGATACGATCTTCAACTCTTGTCATTACTGCATCTCTGTATTGCGTGGTTTCAGGAGTATACCATTTCAAATCCGTTTTTCGTGGGTACGCACTTGTTCTGAATAATGCACCTGAATCACCCTTCAGGTGTACCCGCCGGTTGGCGGCCTTATGTAACCAGATGGGGATTTATACGCAAAAAAAAAGAGCCCTAAGGCTCTTTTTCCACAAAAGCCCGCAGGGGCTTTTGTTATTTGGTGGGTCGTGGGCGGCTCGAACGCCCGACCAATTGGTTAAAAGCCAACTGCTCTACCAGCTGAGCTAACGACCCGTAACTGCTAACATGATTCTGAAACTCAGACAGGTTGAGAAACACCTGGGTATTTCTTACGTTTGCCGCACGTTATTCCAGAACTCGGAATTTGGTGGGTCGTGGGCGGCTCGAACGCCCGACCAATTGGTTAAAAGCCAACTG
>CAYUTG010000055.1:0-14660 GCA_964447555.1 uncultured Marinobacter sp. | reverse complement strand
AGGCTTCCATTTCAGGCACCTTGTCGGCATCCGGGCAGAAGAACGGGTTCTGGTGAACCTGATCCCAGTCCAGCTTTTCAGCTTTGATGGGCCCTAACTGGGATAGATATCCGCGAATGCAAATACCCAGCCGCTGCTCCAGGAACTTTCTGGCCACCGCACCGGCTGCAACCCGCATGGCTGTCTCACGGGCAGAAGAGCGCCCTCCGCCACGGTAGTCCCGTACTCCGTACTTGTGCATGTAGGTGTAGTCAGCATGCGCCGGCCGGAACTGATCGGCAATCTTCGAGTAGTCTTTCGAGCGCTGATCTGTGTTTTCGATCAGCAGCCCGATGGGTGTACCCGTGGTTTTGCCTTCAAACACACCGGATAAAATCCGCACCTCGTCCGCTTCGCGGCGCTGGGTAGTATAGCGGGATGTACCCGGCTTGCGGCGGTCCAGATCCCGTTGCATGTCCGCCTCAGAAAGTTCCAGACCCGGCGGGCAGCCATCAATGATACACCCTAGTGCAGCCCCATGACTTTCCCCGAAACTGGTAACGGAGAAGAGTTTTCCAAATGTGTTTCCAGACATAATTCAGTACTTTATCCAATGGTATTGAGAAAGCTATTTAAGTGTTGTTTTGCCAGGCATTCAACTCTTCCGCCGTTAGCAGGAATACGCCATCGCCGCCCTTCTCGAAATCAAGCCAGGTAAATGGCAACCCAGGGTACGCACTATCCAGAGCCGGCCAACTATTCCCCACCTCAACAATCAGCAACCCGCCAGGAGCCAGGTGGTCTGCGGCACTGTTGAGAATCCTGTGGGCAATATCAAGCCCGTCAGGCCCGGCCGCCAACCCTAATGCGGGCTCATGATGATACTCTTCCGGCATATCGGCCAGATCTTCCTCATCAACGTAGGGCGGGTTACTCAGAATCACATCGTAACGCCCGTCAATTCCATCAAACACATCTGACTGTACCGTACGCACGCGGCTCGCCACGCCGTGCAGTTCGATATTGGCGGCTGCCACCTCCAGCGCTTCCAGTGAGATGTCTGACAAATCCACGCTTGCCTCTTCAAACACACTGGCAGCGCCAATGCCAATGCATCCGCTTCCCGTGCACAGATCGAGTACCCGATGCACCGGGTGATCCCCCAGCCATGGCTGCAGGCCGTTTTCCAATAACTCACCAAGGGGAGACCGGGGCACAAGAACCCGCTCATCAACATGAAACGGCATCCCCATAAACCAGGCTTCACCCACCAGATAAGCCAGAGGAACACGCTCGTTGATACGGCGGTCGATACGCTCATTGAGCAACTGTCGCTCTTCACGAACCAGCCTGGCATCAAGAAACAGCGTATTATTTTCAAGCGGGAGGTTCAGGGAGCGCATAACAAGCTGCACGGCCTCATCCCAGACGTTGTCTGTACCATGGCCAAAATACAGAGGCGATGCCGAAAAGCGCGAACACGCATACCGCAGATAATCGCGGACGGTATGAAGATCATCAATATGGCTGGTCACAAATCGCGGTTCCTGTTGAGGGGGTGTGTCAGCGCCCTGATTATACGCAGTTTAGCCCGCGCACTGTACCTTTCGGTGCCGGCCGCGATTCAGGCCGGCCGTGGGTCCGAATCAGCCCGGTTTTCCTCAAACCGGTCCAGTGCAGCCGACATGCGCTCCCGGCCAAGCTGTATCAGCTCCGGGGCTTTGTGGTAATCGTAACTCCGGCAAGAATTTTTGGGTAAATTGACCAGCAAATCAGGTGGGTAGCCGGCAATCTTGTACTGAACCAGCGCACTCTGCATGGTTTCAATGGTCAGGTTCATAACATCGAACTTGCCAATACCCAGCTTGTCCCAGTTAATGGTTTCGTGGTCTTCTTGGCGCTTTTGATCGGCATGTTTTTTATCGCTATGCCCGGTGTCATCCTGCTTGCGATGCGCCTTGTTTTCTACTTCGCGGGAAATTTTGTCTTCAGGGCTGTCGTTACTGCCTTGCTTGTGGCCTGCCAGAGACTTGATGGTATCCCAGTCAAACCAGTGGGACGCCTTCTCACGAAGGGTATCAACCCACACCTCCGAGCCATCGGGGTCGGCAGTAAACGCCGCATCGGGTATGCGCCGGCGCCGGTCATCCTCACCACTGAGGTTCACCGCCATCACTATATCGGCATGGGACGAAATGGTCGGTACTATGGGTAAGGGATTCAGCAGAGCGCCATCAACCAGTACGCGGCCATCAAGCACAAGCGGGGTCACTACACTCGGAATGGCCACAGAAGCACGGATGGCCTGATCCAACGGGCCTTCCTGAAACCAGATTTCTTTGTGGGCAAGCAAATCGGTAGCCACCGCTGTGTAGGCGATAGGCAGGTCTTCAATGCGGGTGTCACCCAGCATTTCACGAACAACAGAAAAGATTTTCTCGCCACGGATCGCGCCGCTGGAACCAAAGGTCACATCCAGCAGCTTCAGAACATCGAACTGGCCGAGCCCGGTTACCCAGTCTTTGTAATCCTGCATCTTACCGGCCGCAAACACGCCACCAATCAGTGCCCCCATGGAGCAACCTGAGATAGCTACTATCTCATACCCGCGCTCAACCAGTACCTCTATGGCGCCAATGTGGGCATAGCCCCGCGCCCCGCCACTGCCCAATGTCAGCGCAACAGTATTATGTTTCTTTATGCTTTCGGGCAGTTGCTCCGATGCGCTCACCGGATGCCTGGTGACTGGCCCAGGCGCTGGTGTTTTGTCATCCCCGGTCTCTGCCATAATCTCACCTCTTCACGACCGTTATTTCTACCCGGTCACCCTGACGTTCGGGGTCTGTAAAACGAACGGAGGGGCCTACCACAACAATTTTCTGCTGCTCTCTCGCTACACCGGTTTTGGCCAGCACTTCCGAAAGTGACTGTGTAGCCTTGTCCGCCCTGGACATTGCCTGCTCAAAGGTTTCGCCGGCATCCAGCGATGAAAAGCCAGCCAGCACGACAACGGCTCCTTCTGTAGCTGCCCAATCGCTGATCTGGCGCCTGTCAGATGCTGTCCAGTCAAACCGATAGGTAATAGTGCCCTGCCAGGGAACAATCACCGGGCCCAGTAGGCGATTATCCTGGCTTCCGAGGCCAGGAACAGTCGCACCTGCTTCTACGTGCAGATGCTCCACCCAGATATATTCACGAAGATTCCCGCGGGTAACCGTATACACCAGTGTCAGCCAGTGGCTGCCGTCGTCGGCTGTCATTCCGGCAATGAAATAGTCCTGAGTTGTATCGCGGCCGTACAACACCCTTTGCCCGAAAATCTGATTGGCCCAGACATTACTCCGGCCACAGTCTCGTGCTTTGCACTCATACAGAATGCGGGCGCCGGCAGACTGCAATTCATTAATGTAAAAGTCCCTGGCTTTCGCCCGGTTTGAATCTCTTGATATCTCATACAGCCGCCCCTGCCCTACTACCGGCAGGCGGGCCATGGTCTCCGAACGTATCTCATTATTCACCTCCCGCACCGGGCTGAAAAGCACCAGATGTCCCCGGGAGCTGACAGGGGTGCTGCTCACCAGTTCAGACTGGGGAAAAGGCGCAGGCATATCTGCCGGTGACGCTGCGGCCAATACGGGGAATAAGGCAATCAATACCAGCAAACAAAGCGAACAGGGGCGTTTTAACAAGAGTTTACTCATCAGTCAGAAATCTGTTTATGGCATCAGCCACGGGGCGGACATCGCCCTCAAGATGGCAATGATGACCACCGGGGACCTTTACGATCTTCAGTTTATCAACCGAGTTACAACGGCCTTCAAGAAAGGCACTGTGTTTCGCCAGCAACCCCTCCTGAGCTTCTAAAAACAGAGTGGGAGCCTTTATGGACTGAAGCGCCGCCCTGACCTGGTCTTCCGTCATCATCAGCGACGATGGATGCCTTAGCCGCGGGTCTGTGCGCCACACAAAGCCTTCTTCCGCGGGCTTCATATTCCGGGGGGTCAGTGTCAGTGCTGCCTCCGGGCTGAGCGGGCTCAGCCCCCCCTCACGAGCTTTGGCAGCGGCGGCTATACTCGGATAGACCACCGCCTTTCCGGAGCCTGACAGGCGCTTCCGAATGGCCTTGCGAAGCTGCGGGATGGTCTCGTCCACCGGGCGGCTGAGAGCACCAATGCTATCGATCATAACCAGTTTATGGACCCGCTCGGGGAATGCAGCAGCATACAGCGAACACACAATGCCCCCCAGCGAATGCCCAACCAGGGTGACTTTTGCTTCGTCGGAATCGCAAAAGTACGTGTCTACCCATTCTGCCAGATCAGCAACATAGTCCATTAACATGTAGTTCTGCCCGGGCGGCCTGTGCCCGGAGTGGCCATGGCCTGCCAGATCAGCGGCATGCACATCGGCCAGACCAGTCAGTTCGGGAGCGAGCTTCACAAAGGTCAGGCTGTTATCCAGCCAGCCATGCAACATAAGAACGGGCCGTTTGTTATCGGCGCCAGCGGTAGCCGGCCAGGTATTCCCTTCAATGCGAATAGCCCGGAGTGGCCAGGCAGACGCTATGAGCGGTGCCATGCCTTGGGTTGCACCGTCGGATGTAGCGGCAGTAGCAGGTTCGGCCTCTGGGAAGGGCCTGGCGGTTGTGGTCATTCAGAGCCCGGCCTTAAATGGTGTGCGTGGGTCGATCAGAACTCAGTGAGCCAGCCAGATAAGACTCAATCTTTGTGCGGGCAGATTCATCATCACCGTTAAACTGAACCCCAATTCCTGCGGCACGGTTGCCTTGTGCGCCCTTGGGCGTAATCCAGATTACCTTCCCGGCAACCGGTATTTTTTCAGGCTCATCCATAAGATTCAGCAGTAGAAATACCTCATCCCCCAGCTGGTACTGTTTCTGGGTTGGAATAAACAAGCCTCCCTGCCGTATGAAGGGCATATAGGCGGCGTAAAGCACTGCTTTGTCTTTAATTGTCAGGGTAAGTATGCCACTGCGTGCACCAAATCCGGGCCCCATAACTGACACCTTCTAAGTTATTACCGTTTCTTGTGGGATTACTATTATCCGTTTGCAGGGCTGCAAAAAACCCTGTCATTCCGCAATCATAGCAGTTGTTAGCGGCAAGAGCGCAATGTAGCAGATATCTGCCTGTCGGTGAGCAGACGTTATCAACCCGCCCGACGCTTTACCGGCATCAGCTTTTGCCACTCAACCAGTAGCCGGCCAGCCTCCAGCTCCGGGTTCACATTATAAACACCGGCTGCCCGTGCCTCCCTGACTTTATCGAGCAATTCATGGGCCCGCCACCCCGGATTGGTGCGGGCAAGATACCCGAGCATATCGGCAGCCTCTGAATCGGCCGCGTGGCCACCAGCACATAGCCGGGCCAGGTCAGCAGCCCAACCCTCAAATAACAGCAGGCTGTTCTCCAGCCCAAGAGCCTTGAAGGCTTTGGCGGCCTCGGCGACGGGTATCTGTTTTTTCATAAACAGCCTGAACCGCTCGAAAGCATCATCCCGCAGGGTAATAAAGTCTCCGGTGACATAGTCCAGTGCAAGCCGTGGTGCGTTGCCAGACAACATCAGGGCCTTGGCCAGGGCTTCCGGTGCTGGCCGTGCCACTTCTTCCAGCAACTGTACCTGAGCCGCAAGCCAGTCACTGGCCTCCGGGGTGGCTGGCACAGGCAGAGTAACCGTCTGGCACCGTGACCGGATCGTGGGCAACAACGGCCGGCCACTTTCCTGCAACAGCAACAGTGTTACGCTGGGCACCGGCTCTTCCAGCGTTTTCAGCAGCGCATTAGCCGCGTTTATATTCAGCTGATCGGCACGATCAATAACCGCAATTTTCCGGCTGGCAACCTGAGGCGAGGCAACGGCAAATGCAGACAGTGCCCGCACCTGGTTCACCTTAACCATCTTTGATTTTTCAGGTGCATACACCTGCACATCCGGATGACTGTGTGCCCGGACAAGTTCACACTGTTTGCAGTGCCCACAGGCCTCCGGCTCTCCGCTTTCCATACCTGATGGGCGGTCGCACAGCAGCAGCTCCGCAACGGCATCTGCCCAGATGCGCTTACCAACACCACGCTCGCCATTCACAATCAGCGCATGCGGCAACCGGTTTTCAGACAAACGTTTCTGAAGATCTTTCCAGCTGCGGCTCAGCCATGGCATATCCTGGGCAATGCGCGTCACGAAGTTTGTCCTGCAGTCGGGGTGCGCGGTGCTGGCCGGTTAGTCCGGATTTGCTTTTGCATAGTGGCCAGCAAACGACGCATGGGTTTCAGATCAGCCGAATGACTATCTCCGGCATCATGGCCGGAGCTATAGTAATAACGATTCACCCACCGCGCAAAGAGCTTTGCGGAGTTGGCAGCATCCGGTGCAGCGTCGGCAAGACGCAGCGCCAGAGTCATCGGGGTTTCTCCGGTGCGCACCGGTACGCCGGCCCTGGCACACAGGGTATGCCAGCGCTGAACCAATCGCCACACTTTATCTTTTCGCCGCCTGCCACGCCCACGGCCAGACTGCCAGGCGGAAAACAAACCGGCAAACAGAAGCCCTGCGCCCACAATGCCCGCCGTCAGATAACCCAGTTCCCGAAGCCCGAACCCACCGGGCAGGTGCGACATCAGGTTCATCTGGCTCTGGCCCTGGTAGCCAACCACCCACCGCTGCCACTGGTAGTTCAGGCGGTCCAGTTGCAGACTGGCCCATTTGGCAAGGGGCACATCGCTATAACGCTGCAACGAGGCCCAGTCGTTCTCCAGAAACGATCCCTCATCGGCAACAGCATCCCGAAGCCCTGACTCAATACGCTCCGGGGCGATGGCTGCGGTAGGGTCTATGCGAACCCAGCCCTGGCCGCTAATCCAGGCTTCTACCCACGCGTGGGCATCGTATTGCCGCACAATAAGATAGTTTCCCCCGGCGCCGCGTTCACCGCCCTGATAACCCACCACGACCCGGGACGGAATGCCGGCTGCACGCAACAAAAACGTCGTTGCACCGGCATAATGGGCGCAGAAGCCTCGTTTTACATCAAAGAGCAGCGCGTCTATGCCATTGTCAGGCATTTTTGGCGGCCTGAGCGTGTAAAAGTACGCCTGAGTGCGAAGCCGCGATAACAGCGTGCGCACCACATCAAGATCTGACAGCTTGCTGCTCAGCTCCCGGGCCAGCGTTCTCGTTCTCGGATTACCCGACTCCGGCAACTGCAAGTACCGATGCCGGTCGCTGGCAGAAAGCGACGGCCGCCTGGCCTGCCCCGCCTCAAATCCCAGGCGATAACGCACCGTTGAGTCGGCCGGGCGTCGGAAGCGGAAAAGGTCTTCCGCTTCTTCAATAACATTCCCGGACACCGCACGGGAACCCGCCAGAGCAAATGCCCATCGCTGGTCTGTTGGTTCAAGAAGCACATCGTACTCATTTCGCTTTAAGTCACCGACACCCCCATCTACGGCCACTCTGCCGAGGGGTTGAAACGGCTCCGATTCTGCCTGTGTCCAGGTATCATCTTCAAAGTGATCGAGTATCAGGCCACGCCAGTAACGGTCCCGATTGGCCGGCAACTGCCCCCCAAACGTTACCCGGAAGGCTCGCTCACTGCTTTGCGCCAGGCTGGAGATGTCACCGGGCCGCATGGTGTCGGTGATACCGGTTCTTGCCTCGCCGGATACCAGCGGCACACTCCACAGCGGCGCCATGCGGGGAAAGAAAATAAACAGCAACACAACCACCGGCAACACCTTGACCAGCAACAACCCAAGCCGCCGCCAGCCAGACTGAATCTCTCTGGGCAAATCCGGCGCATTGAGGACCTGCACGCCCGCCAGCAGACACACAACGGCTGTCAGATTCACCAGAGCCCAGATAATGTCCTGGTGAAACAGGAAGTTCACCGCCGCCAGGTAGGTGAGGATAAAAAAGAGCACATAAAAATCACGCACAGACCGGGTTTCCAGCCATTTCATACCCAGCGCCAGAACAAAAAATGAAGCTGCAGTATCAACCGTGAAATGACCCTGTACCGTAAACACATAGGTACTGGTTAAACAAAACATAACCAGCAGGCGCAACCAGCGCCCGGGCAGCCGCACCCGGCCAGACTGAGCCAGCCAACGCCAGGCGGCCAGTGCACAACAACTGGCCATAAGCCACACGGGCAATCTGTCCCATTGCGGCGTTAACAAAAGCGCAAAGCTGCCGATAAGCCACAACAAGGCTCTGGACGGCAGCATGGCGGGCTCCGGGAAGCCGGGGTTGTTACGGCTGAATACCCTCATACCAGCCGCCTTGTTCCATGGAGTTCCGGTTGACTGTCTCTCGGCTTTTCCTCACCCCAGACAGCCAGCGCCCGCAGGCAACGCAGCAAATGCTCCGGCCCGGAGGCTGGCTGAATTGTCTGGCCAGGCAGGCTGAGCCCATACCGGCCTCCAGCCTGCTCCCTGCTGCGTGCAAGCCACGCGAGATAGCCCAGCCGCAGTTCATGGTCCGCCCCCGGGAATGCCTTGAAATCCAACCAATCCGGAGTGCCTGCCTCACCTTCCCAGTCGGCCACAACCATCTGGCCGTTTCTGGCGAAGCGCTTCCACATAACCCGCTGGGCCGGATCACCTTCCCGCCAGGGCCGGAGGTCGGCATGATCGTTTCCTTCAACCGGGCGGACACTGGCCGCTTCTTCACCCTCGTTTGCCGCCCCCCTCATTTCCGGTGCCACTAACGGCCGTGGGTAGGCCATTGCAACCGACAAAGGGCGAACCCACGACCAGGCTTTCAACAGCCCAAAGGGAAACCGGGTTTCCACTCGTATTCGTTCAGGCCGCACATAGCCCCGGTGTGCTGACGGTACCGGAAGCACGACGGTACGCGTTTCACCTGCCGGTACGTGCAAAGGAGCAAGGGCGATTTCTTCACAGGAAATAACAACCGACACAGCGTCGTCCCGGCCAGCGGTGGCCCGGAACTGAAACGGAATCTCATCTCCGGCGGTGCCTTCCCCCGCACTGGTCAGAACCAGCTCCAGGCCAGACAAATTACGGTGGGTCTGGTGCATTGCACCGACAAATAAAGCACCAAGGAGGAACGTCGTGAGGTAAATCAGGCTGTTCTGGTAATTAATGCCCGTCAGCAGCATGATCAACAGCAAAACACCGAACATCACCCCGGCTCCTGTGGGTACGATGAACACGTTTTTCTGATCGAATACCCTGGTATCAGAGCGAGGAATGCGGCGGTTTACCCATCGCTGCCAGCGCCTGCCAATGTAGCTTTTCATACCGCGTTAACCCTCACCTCCGAAGCCAGCAGCCCAGACGGTACCTTATTTGTGTCTAATGGTCATACACAAGATTTGACAATATCTTGCAAAGGCCTATGTTTTAGAGTGCGCTTCACCCGTTAAGCGGAGGTAATTCGCCATGTCACACACTGATGCGTCACGCTTCTCAAGCCTGACCACATTCATGACTGGCGCCGTTGCTGCTCTGGCCATTGGTATCGCCGGGACTGCCAGCGCCAAGAATAACATCCCACCGTCACCCCTTGAATTTCCCACCAGCTACGGAGACATGACGTTTCCGGCAGAGTACCCGGATGGCACAGCCATCAGCATTACCCAATGGAGCCATTTTGTACCCAGTTATGACAAGTGGGTTGATCAATACGCTCAGAAATGGGGCGACGCCCACAATGTGAAAGTAACCATCAATCACATCAGCCTTGGGGACATACCCTCAACCCTCTCTGCCTCAATCGCCGCTGGCCAGGGGCCAACTCTGATTGAAATGAACGCAGCCCCCTCCTCTTTTATCGAGGGTCTGCAACCCCTGGATGACATCAATAAAGCGGCACAGGCCGCCTTTGGTGATCAGGCCAAAACCTGTAGTTATACCAGCTACCTGCCGGCAAAAGATGAATGGTATGGCTTCTGCCACGGCTGGGTAGTTGACCCAGGTGTCTACCGGGCAGATCTTTGGTCAGATGCCGGCTACCCGGATGGCCCGAAAACCTACGACGACCTGCTCAAAGGCGGCAAAAAGATCTTCCAGAGCACTGGCATCCCGGTTGCCGTTGGCCTGTCTCCGGAGCTGGATTCTGAATTCTTTGCCCGCGCACTCATCTGGTCGTTCGGAGGCACGCTTCAGGATGACAACGGCAATGTCACGATCGATTCGCCGCAAACCCTTGCAGCTGTTAAATACATTAAAGAGCTTTTCGATAACGCATTGACCCCGGAAGTGTTCGCCTGGAACCCGGCCTCCAACAACCAGGCCTATATTGCAGGCACCGCCTCCTATATTCAGAACTCCATCTCGTTCTTCCGCAGCGCCCAGGACATTGGCAAGCCAGTCACACAGAAGACCAGCTTCCGGCCAGGCCTTAAAGGCCCGGATGGCGAGGTTCACATGCCGGCACACATCTGGTTTACCCACGTAATGCCCAAGTATGTCACCGACCCGGACGAGATTCAGGCGGCCAAGAACTTCATGCTGGATCTGGAAAACAATTACAGCCATGCAACTTATAACTCCAAGCTGTACAACTTCCCGGCCTTTGCCAAACAGGTGCCGCAGCTCTATTCCGACGGGGGCTGGCTGGATAACGACCCCTTTGGGTCTGACCCGGCCAACAAGATGGCATTCATGAAAACAGCAGGAGACTGGACGGTATGGCCAGGCTATCCCGGCTACGCCAACCCGGCCGTTGGTGAGGTCTACCAGACTCACATCATCTCCACGATGATGGCCAACGCGGCCAACGGAAAGGCATCTCCGGAAGAAGCTCTGAAGAACGCGACCGATCAGATTAATAAAATCTTTAAAAAATGGCGTGATCGCGGATTTGTAGGAAAGTGAGGGAACCCACATGACCGTGCTCACCCTACGCGCGCTGGAAAAGCATTACGGCCAGATCAAGGCTGTCAGAAATGTCGATTTACAGCTCGAGAGCGGGGAATTTCTTGCCATACTGGGGCCGTCCGGCTCTGGCAAGAGTACGCTGATGCGTATGGTGGCCGGTCTGGAGTCGCCTACCGCTGGCGACATTCTGGTGAATGGTGAGTCTGTGGTGAACGTGCCCCCACAGCACCGGAATGTCGCCATGGTGTTCCAGTCGTTCGCGCTCTATCCCCACATGAGCGTGCGCGACAACATTCTCTTCCCGCTGGTTTCACGAAAAGTGCCCAAACAGGAGCATGAGACACGGCTGAACAAAGCAACGCGCATGCTCGGTGTGGAAGACCTGCTCGACCGCCGGCCAAACCGTTTGTCCGGCGGCCAGAAACAACGTGTTGCCCTGGCACGGGCGCTGGTCCGCGATCCGGAGTTGTTTGTTTTTGATGAACCTCTGTCTGCGCTGGATGCACAGATTCGCAGCCGCGCACGGGCTGAACTGCGCGAGCTTCATGATCAAACCCGCATAACCACACTGTATGTAACCCACGACCAGGTAGAAGCAATGGGGCTGGCCGACCGTGTTGCCGTTATTAACGAAGGCAGTCTGCACCAGGTTGGCACCCCCCAGGAATTGTACAACGACCCGGCCGACCTGTTTGTAGCCGGGTTCATCGGTAATCCACCCATGAACCTTATACCCACGGACCAGGAAACCATCATGGGGATTCGTCCGGAAGACGTACTGGTCGACCCGGAAGGCGACATCACCGACACCGTGATCGACCTGACAGTAACCATCGAACACATCGAATACCTGGGCTCCGAATGGCTGGCTCATGGCCAGATCAAGGCAGGTGTCGACACCTCCGGCCAGGCACTGCATGTGGTGGCACGCCTGCCGGCAAGCTCGCACCCCGAATTTGCCCCGGGCCAGACATGTCGAATGGTTGGCCAGAGCAGGAATGTGTGCTTGTTTGATCGCGCCAGTGGCAAGCGCCGTGCGCGGGATGAGGTAACGGCATGAGTGCTCAGCATCAACCAACTGCCCCCCAAGCCGGTGGGCGCATGGCACACCTGAAGGCCAGGCTGGACCAGCCAAAGGTGCTGGCCTGGCTGATGCTCGGCCCGGCCGTGCTGTACGTTATCGCGTTTGTTGGTTTTCCGTTTGTGCTGGCCATTGCACTGAGTATGAGTGATGCCACCATTGGCGACCCTTCACTGGACAAGTTTGTAGGCCTGGACAATTTCCGCACGGTTATACAAACCGAAGCCTTTCAACTGGCACTGCGCAACAGCCTGATCGTCACGGCGGGAACGCTTGCTTTAGTGCTGGTTCTGGCAACTCTCGCCAGCGAGTTACTGGTACACGCTTTTCGGGGCAAGCGGTTGTTCCAGATGATTTTCATCCTGCCCTGGGCCATGCCGGTCTCTCTGGCGGCCATTGTGTGGATGTGGTTTCTGGACTCCACATTCAGCCCGGTTGACTGGGTTCTTCTTAAACTCAACCTGCTAGGCCCTGGCGGCGTCTGGGGCCCGTTCAAGCACCTGTACTTTCTGGGGAGTGAATGGCTTGGGCTGGCCTCTGTTATTGTAACGGACGCCTGGCGCATGTTACCGCTGGCCACCATTATTGTACTGGCGGGGCGCATGGGCATTCCTGAGGAGCGCTTTGAACAGGCTCGAATTGACGGCGCAGGCGTTTTTCGCATCCTGTTCCGGATTACCCTGCCAGCACTCAAACCCATGCTGATTGTTGCCATTCTGTTTACCGGGCTACTGGTCATCGGCGAAATGTCTTTGGTTCAGCTGCTAACCCGGGGCGGGCCTGGCCACGCAACTCAGGTGTTACCCTACTGGGCCTATCTCAAAGGGATTCAGGGCGGTAGCCTGGCACAGGGCGCTGCCATTACCCTGTTTCTGTTTCCATTTCTGCTGGTGGCATCCATAGTGGCATTGCGCGCGGCTTATCGCTCGCAGGAGGCCTGAGGCATGTTACGCAAAGTCGGATTCTATTGCGGCATAGGTTTTCTGACGCTGTTCTCCATCGTCCCCCTGCTCTGGGCCCTGATCACTGTGTTCAAGCGGGACAGTGATATGTACTCGGTTGGAACCGTGCCGTTCTTCTATAACGAACCACCCACCATCGATCACATTATCTTCCTGTTTACCCAATCCAATTTCGGCATTTTTCTGCAAAACTCAGCCATAATTGGTGTTTTCGTGGTCATCATAACGCTTCTGCTGGCCATTCCGGCGGCGTTCTCCCTGGCACGGTTAACAGGCAATTGGGGTGAGCGGTCGGGTATGGCCATCTTTTTGGTCTATCTGATTCCTCCAAGCCTGCTGTTTATTCCCATGTATCAGATAGTCGTCTGGTTGGGAATCGCCAATACCATCTGGTCGCTGGTGGTGGTTCTTCCGACCATTACCGTGCCTTTCTGCACCTGGTTGTTACTGGGTTTTTTCCGCTCTGTACCAAGAAGCCTTGACGAAGCAGCCATGCTTGACGGTTGTGGCCAGTTCACCACCTTTCACCGCGTGCTATTGCCGCAGGTCTGGCCAGGCGTAGGCGCCTGTGCAGTGTTTGCCTTTTCACTGTCACTGGGCAATTACATATACGCAGCAACCTTCATAACCCGTTCAGCCGCACGCACCATCAGTGCCGGTGTGCCCACGGAGTTGATTCGCGGCGATGTGTTCTTCTGGCCGGAACTGATGGCGGCTACCCTGGTGGTAGCCATTCCGCTGGCTGTCATTTACGGCCTGTTCTTCAATTATCTTGTTGGCGGTTTCAGAAACGCAACCTGAGTAGCATATTGAAACAACGGCTTGCGCAGGGTGCACAGAATTCAACGAAGTTGATCACAAACCACACAGTTGCACCTTGAAATCCTTAAGGGCAACCCGAATACTATCCAGTAGGAACGTGTTTGTTGCAGATTCAGGGCCCGGAACAGCAGTTCTCGCCCCGGCCTGGCAGTACTCATGCGCTTCTTGTGTTTACTACCCTAAAAGGCCCGCTTATGAAACGCCGATACCTGCTTGCCGCTTCAATCGCCGGAATAACAGCATCGCTGCCTGCATTGGCCGGCGTTCGCACGCTGTCTCCTGACGAGATGGTGGATACCTACGTAAAGGATTCTGCCCTGATTGTGGTTCCCGCAGAGCGCCAGAAAACCAGTGAAGACCGGCAGCGTATACTTAAATCGCTGACTATTTCACCGGGGGAACCGGTACTGACAGAAGCCGAGGAAGAAGCCTACCGGGAAGCATTGCAGCGCTCTATGAGCGAAGGCAAAGCCGATGCGCTGAGCAGTGCGGAAGAGGAATTTCTGAGACGAGCCCTGCTACTTCCGCAGGAAGGACTGGCCCGCGCTCAACCACCGGCAGAGTTCACACCCAGAACCTTGCCATTGGTGTTCGGGCAGCAGGCACAGATTCCGGATGAACCGTTCACCCAGACCTTCCTGAACGACCAGCTAGGCATTGCGTTTGACGGGCAAAACCTGAACTTCTCCATTGGGAACCCGCCGGGTATTGATCAGATTCACATCCCCGAGGCCATCCACCAGGGCCCTATCAACCTGACCCCAAGACCGGGCGGCGGGTTTGATCTGTCGATTGCCGTACCTGACCGGTAATCCGGGGTCCCCGGGGTCGGAACTTCAGTTCTGACCCCAAACGAAAAACGCCCCGCAATGCGGGGCGCTTCACCACTACTGGTGTTCAGGTCAGATTAGTGACCGTATACAGCCAGCTTGGTGTTGGTTACAGCCAGGT
>CAYUTG010000054.1:0-14856 GCA_964447555.1 uncultured Marinobacter sp. | reverse complement strand
CCGGTCGATAGCTGTCAGGCGAGGCACCATATTCGTTAAAAATCTTAGAATCATGTGTTTATAGGTTTTAGATTTAAGTGATTTTTTAGTCTTTTTTTGATCTGTGTCTATACTGCACTGTGAAGTATCCGTAGACAGGCTTCCACCCTGGCCTGCAAGGTGTATGCGAGCGCCGCCAGATTTGCCAGGGGGATAGTGCAACATCCGACAAAAATAACACTCTGTGGAGACACAGTATGCGCGTGCACGCTAAGCGGGCAGGTGCCCTTTTGAGCGGACTTATGTTCCCGGCTATGTCCCTGGCGGACTGGACCGTGAATATGACCCCCGGGGTAACCGGCACCAGTAACGAAATATTCAGCCTACACATGATCATTTTCTGGGTATGCGTGGCCATCGGCTGCGTTGTATTCGGGGTTATGTTCTGGTCTATTTTTGCCTACCGGAAGTCCAATGGCCACAAGCCGGCCAACTTTCACGAGAATACGGTGGTGGAGGTTGTCTGGACGATTATACCCCTCATTATCCTTATTGTTATGGTCATTCCCGCCTCCGCCACGCTTATCGATATGTATGACACGTCGGATTCCGAGCTGGATATTAAAGTGACAGGCTATCAGTGGAAGTGGCATTACGAGTATCTGGATGATGATTTCGGTTACTTCTCAAACCTCACGACGCCTCAGGATCAGATTTATAACCGCCAGGCCAAGGGTGAACACTACCTCCGTGAGGTGGATAACCCGCTGGTTATTCCGGTGGGCACAAGAGTGCGCTTCTTACTCACCGCGAATGATGTTATTCACTCCTGGTGGGTACCGGATTTCGGCATCAAAAAAGACGCGATTCCCGGGTTTATCAACGAGGTGTGGACCAATGTGGATGAGCCGGGCACCTACCGGGGCCAGTGTGCCGAGCTATGCGGCAAGAATCACGGGTTCATGCCTATCGTTGTTAAGGCCGTCCCCAAAGACGAATACAAAACCTGGGTGGCCAGCCAGAAAGAAGCCGCTCAGAAAGAACGTGAGCTGACTCAGAAAGAATGGACGCTGGACGAGCTGATGGCCCGGGGCGAGAAGGCGTATGCAACCAACTGTGCAGCTTGCCACCAGGCAGACGGAAGTGGTGCACCACCTGCCTTTCCGGCTTTGAAGGGTGATTCCATTGTCACCAATGATAAAGCGGCCCACATAGAAACCGTTATGGATGGCCGAAGTGGCACTGCCATGCAAGCCTTTGGCCCTCAGCTCAGTGAGGTGGATCTCGCCGCCATTATTACCTACGAGCGGAATGCCTGGGGTAATAACACGGGTGAAATGGTCACGCCGAAAGAGATTCTTGATTACAAGAAGAGCCAACAGTAATCATTACCGGATAACAAAAAACACCAGCCATACAACTGGCGGTAACGGGGGTTTTTCATGAGTGCGGTTGCAGGTACCCACGCCCAGGAACATCATCACGGCCCGGCTAAAGGCTTCAGCCGGTGGCTGTTCACAACGAATCATAAAGATATAGGTACCATGTACCTGATCTTCAGCTTCACCATGTTTTTTGTGGGCGGCACCATGGCCATGGTGATTCGTTCGGAGCTGTTTCAGCCCGGCCTGCAGATTGTAGAGCCTGAATTCTTTAATCAGATGACCACCATGCATGGCCTGGTCATGATCTTTGGCGCGGTGATGCCGGCCTTTGTGGGGCTGGCGAACTGGATGGTGCCATTAATGGTGGGCGCACCGGATATGGCTCTGCCACGCATGAATAACTGGAGCTTCTGGTTGTTGCCCTGCGCCTTCCTGATTCTGCTTTCTACGCTGCTGATGCCGGGTGGCGGGCCCAATGCCGGTTGGACATCCTATGCGCCGCTATCGACCACCTATGGCCCGCCCAGTATGACGTTCGTTATCTTCGCGATTCATATTATGGGGGTCTCCTCCATCATGGGCGCCATTAACGTGATTGCAACCATTCTGAACCTGCGGGCACCGGGCATGACCCTGATGAAAATGCCCCTGTTTGTGTGGACCTGGCTGATCACCGCGTTCCTGCTGATTGCGGTTATGCCAGTGCTGGCGGGTGCCGTCACCATGCTGTTAATGGATATAAACTTCGGTACCAGCTTCTTTGATGCCGCCGGCGGTGGCGATCCGGTGCTGTTTCAGCATGTGTTCTGGTTCTTCGGGCACCCCGAGGTGTACATCATGATTATGCCGGCTTTTGGTATTGTCTCCCACGTGATTCCGGCCTTCTCCCGCAAACCGCTGTTTGGTTACTCCTCCATGGTGTATGCCGTGTGCGCGATTGCCCTGCTTTCGTTTCTGGTCTGGGCGCACCACATGTTTACCGTGGGTGTGCCTATCGCCGGGCAGTTGTTCTTCATGTACGCCACCATGCCGATCGCCGTACCAACAGGTGTGAAGGTGTTTAACTGGACAGCAACCATGTTCAAAGGCTCGCTGACCTTTGAAACCCCCATGCTGTTTGCCATCGCCTTTGTGATTCTGTTTTCCATCGGTGGCTTCTCTGGCCTGATGCTGGCCATTGCCCCCGCCGATTTCCAGTACCACGACACCTACTTTGTGGTGGCGCACTTCCACTATGTGCTGGTACCGGGTGCGGTCTTTGGCATAGTTGCCGGCGTGTATTACTGGCTGCCCAAGTGGACGGGCCATATGTACGACGAAGTGTTGGGTAAAACGCATTTCTGGATGTCGTTTATCACCATTAACCTGACGTTCTTCCCAATGCACTTCCTTGGCCTGGCCGGTATGCCACGCCGTATTCCGGACTACGCCACCCAGTTTGCCGATTTCAATATGGTGGCGAGTATTGGTGCGTTCGGCTTTGGTGCCAGCCAGTTATTGCTTCTGTTTATCGTCGTGAAGTGTGCCCGGGGCGGCGAACCGGCACCGGCAAAACCCTGGGAAGGGGCTGAGGGACTGGAATGGGAAATCCCCTCGCCGGCGCCCTATCACACGTTTGCTGTGCCGCCGGAAGTAAAATAAAAAACGAATACGACTAAACCAGTGGAGGCCGTCATGGCGGACCATCAAAGCTACTACGTACCGGATCAAAGCAAGTGGCCCATCGTTGCCACCGTTGGCCTTGGCACCATGTTGTATGGCGCCGCGCACATTATGGTTGAAAGCGGGCAGGGCGAAAGCACAACCGGGGGCTGGGTCATATTCTGGATTGGCGTCCTGATCATGCTCTACATGCTGTTCGGCTGGTTCGGAAACGTGATCAGCGAAAGTCGTTCCGGTCTTTACAGCCCGCAAATGGACCGTTCGTTCCGCTGGGGCATGAGCTGGTTTATCTTCTCGGAAGTCATGTTCTTTTCGGCGTTCTTCGGCGCGCTGTTTTACGCCAGGGTATTTTCCGTGCCCTGGCTGGGTGGCCACGGCGATCTTGGCAGTTCCAACATGCTCTGGGAGGGCTTTGAGGCCACCTGGCCGCTGATCAATAACCCAGACCCTGAAGCTTACCCCGCACCCCATAGCGTTATCGGGCCCTGGGGGCTGCCTCTGGTCAATACCATTTTGCTGGTGACCTCTTCATTTACCGTAACCGTTGCACACCACGCGCTCAAAGCCGGAAACCGTAAAAAACTGAAAATCTGGCTGGGTGCCACCATCATTCTGGCCCTTGGCTTCCTGACGCTTCAGGCTGAAGAGTACATGCACGCCTATGAAGAGCTGAACCTGACGCTTCAGTCGGGCATTTACGGCAGTACCTTCTTTATGCTGACCGGCTTCCATGGAGCCCACGAGATTCTGGGCACGATCATGCTGACCACCATGCTCGTTCGCATACAGAAAGGGCATTTCACCGCAGACCACCACTTTGGGTTCGAGGCGGCCTCCTGGTACTGGCATTTTGTAGATGTTGTATGGCTTGGCCTGTTCGTGTTTGTTTACATCATCTGAGTGACAAGTGGTCAGGGAGTCGGGTTCATTGTCAGGCTCCCTTGCCACAGTGCTATCGCAATAATCACCAGCAAAAGAATGCTGAGTGTTACCCGCACCGCCAGAGAGTTCACTACCCGGTTGGTTTTTCCACCATCTTTAATCAGAAAAAACAGCCCGCTGAACAGGCTGATCACGACGGCAACCATCAGAATGACTATCAATGTTTTAAGCATGAGCGCTGCAGCTTATTTGTTGAGAATGGACAGGATGAAGGCTTCGGGTTTGCTGGAAGCTCTGGGGACACTATAGCAGAGCATGAGGAATTCGCCGGGCACAGAGAGCACGGGGGCCACAGGGGGCCGATGGCAATTGAACTGGCGGCTGATGATATTCGCCGGGGTCTTTCTGCCCCTGCTGATCGGGCTGGGCACTTGGCAACTGGACAGGGCGCAGCAAAAACAGCGCATGCTTGATAGCTGGAAACAGGAAGCCCTGAACCTCAGCTGGCCTGAGTTGGTTGCCCGGGGCCTGGACTCTGGTCGGCCGGTTGTTCTGACGGGGCGGTACGGGCCGCAAACCTGGCTGCTGGACAACCGAACCCGGGATGGTGTGTCCGGCTATGAAGTGATTACCGCTTTCTACCCGGTAAATGGCCCACCGGTACTGGTTAACCGGGGCTGGGTAAAAGCGCCGCGCACACGGGACCAGTTGCCAGAAATTGTCACGCCGGAAGGCTTGGATGAACTCGCCGGGCGGTTGAGCGAGTACCCGGTTCCACCGGTACTGGCCAGCAGTACAGGCGGTCAGCTGGGTTGGCCACGCCGGGTACAAAGCCTGCCAGAAAGTGTCGCGGAAAAAGACGTTTCCGGGCTTCCCGGCGCAATGGTAAAACTGGCGGGCAGAGACCAGCCTGGCGCCTTTCGTGCCGACTGGGCTCCCGACATCATGGGACCCCAGACACACTACGGATACGCCACCCAGTGGTTTGCGCTTGCGGCAGCCCTGACTATATTAACGGTAGTGGCGAGTTATCGTAAAACAGGAGCCGATAATGACAACGACAATGGCTAATGGAATGTCCGGTCAGAATGACGGCCCCACGCCTGCCCAGACCCGCAGGGGGCGTCGCACCGCTCTGGTGTTGTTTGCGGTTGGCTTTGGCCCTCTCGTACTTGCAACTCTTATGTTCTACACCGGATGGCTGAACCCGACGGGTCATACCAACAATGGCACACTGATTCAGCCTGTTGTGCCGGTGGCTCAGCTGAACCTGGAAACTGTGTCCGGACAGCCTCTGGAAGCGCGCTTCGGTGCTGGCCAGGCAGACCCTCAATGGCTGATGATCGTTGCGGCTGGAGCGTGTGAGCGCCAGTGCGAACATCTTTTGTATCTGGCCCGACAGGTCAATATTGCGCTTGGCAAGAACGCCAGCCGCGTAGCAAGAGCCGCGGTGTTGGGTGAGGTGTCTGCGGATCTTGCCGAACGCCGTGATCAGGAATACCCGTTTATGGAAACACTTGTGCCGGTGCAAGGCACGGAGCCTTCCTGGCCCGCCGGAATCAACCCGGCAGAGCAGCCTCAGGTGCTTCTGGTGGACCCGTATGGCAACCTGATGATGCATTACGGCCCCAGCCATACCGGCAAGGAAATATTGAAAGACCTTAATCATCTGCTCAGGATATCCCCGGCGGGTTGATAAAAATGAGCGGCTCTTCGCCTGGAGAATAGTAACGTGCACTATCAGCTCTCGGATCCTGCTACCCAGTTACGATGTATGGCAAGGTGGGCAACGGTTGCGGCTCTGCTGGCGATTGTCGTGATCATGCTGGGAGCCTGGACCCGCCTGGTGCACGCCGGCCTGGGGTGTCCGGACTGGCCGGGGTGTTACGGATTTCTGTCCGTACCGCAAAGCGATACTCATATTGCGATCGCCAATGCCCGGTTCCCTGAAACACCCGTTGATGTGGCCAAGGGCTGGCCAGAGATGATTCACCGCTATGCGGCGGGAACGCTGGGATTGATTGTATTCGGGCTGGCGGCTTATGCATTCCGCCATCGCAAATCAGGCGTGCCGGTGCGGCTGCCGCTGTTTATCGCTGCATTTATTATTCTTCAGGGCGCGTTTGGCATGTGGACCGTTACGCTGAAGCTGTGGCCCCAGGTTGTCGCCATGCATTTACTGGGCGGGTTTACCACGCTTAGCCTGCTGACGTTACTGGCATTGCGCTTAAGAGGCCGCCTGAAGCGGCAATCCCTGAAACAACAACCCCATAACCCGCCAGAACAGGCGCTGGCAGCTTTCCGGCCCTGGTTATACGGCGGCCTGTTGCTGGTGGTGCTGCAAATTGCGCTGGGTGCCTGGACAACCGCCAACTACGCAGCGGTGGCCTGCACAGAGTTGCCTACCTGCCAGGGTCAGTGGTGGCCAGACTCCATGGATTTCCAGCACGGCTTTGATATTACCCAGCAGGTGGGGCCGAATTATCTCGGAGGCCAGCTTACCAACGACGGGCGGGTAGCCATTCATGTTATGCACCGGCTCGGGGCCATGACCGTACTGGCGTATTTCACCGTCCTGCTGATGCTTATGTGGCGTCGCAGGCTGGCGTCGGGGCTGACCAGACCGGTCGCACTGGTCGCGCTGGTACTGGCCGCGCAGATCGCACTGGGCCTGAGTAACGTTCTGTTTCATGTGCCTATCGCCGTGGCTGTCGCCCACAACGCGATGGGGGCTGGGTTGTTGCTGTCGGTGATTCATCTTATATGGCAGTATCATCAACGGCCCCTCGTACATCGTTCAATGGCAACAAATACAAAAATAATTAAACGGGAGATTACGGTATGAGCGAGCAAGTAGAATCCCTGCCGGCACAGAGATCCGCGGTTAGCTCTGGAAAATCCGTTACCTGGCGGAACTATCTGGAGCTGACCAAGCCCACGATTGTGGCGCTGATGATCCTGACGTCTGTGATTGGCATGATGCTGGCCACACCCGGCCTGCCGGGGTGGGAGCCTCTGGTTTACGGCAATCTGGGTATTGCGCTGCTGGCAGCCGCTGCTGCTGTGGTTAATCATGTGGTTGACTACAAAATCGATACCGTGATGGCACGCACCAAAAAACGCCCGGTAGCAACCGGCAAAGTGTCTACCGTAGACGCCATCCTGTTTGCCACCGTACTTGCCTGCATTGGCATGGCGGTGTTAATGCTGAAAGTGAACCACCTGACGGCCTGGCTTACGCTGGCATCTCTGGTCGGTTACGCTGGTGTTTACACCATGTTCCTGAAGCGCCTTACCCCTCAGAACATTGTCATAGGTGGGCTGGCAGGTGCCATGCCGCCGCTGCTTGGCTGGGTGGCGGTTACCGGGGAGGTAGACGCTAACGCCCTGTTGCTGGTCCTGATTATTTTTGCCTGGACCCCACCGCATTTCTGGGCACTGGCCATTCACCGTAAAGAAGAGTACGCCAAGGCAGGCATTCCCATGCTGCCGGTTACCCACGGCAACCGGTATACCGAACTGCATATCGTGCTCTACACGCTGATCCTGCTGGCCGTCAGCCTGCTGCCGTTTGTTACCGGTATGTCCGGCGGCATCTATCTGGTGGGTGCACTCGCCCTGGGCCTGCGTTTTCTGCATTATGCCGTTCGCCTGCTGAGAGGCGATGATCGCCGCGTGGCACTGAACACCTTCAAGTATTCCATTACCTACCTGATGGCGCTGTTTGTGGTGTTGCTGGTAGACCACTTTGTATTTCTCTGAGCGGAAGCATATTCTCTGATTCAGAGACTCTGGCGGGCGCCTTTCTGGCCCGCCAGTTAACCCCTACAGACAAGTGACACCGCAATGACCCGCTCAATACGAACTACCGTTATTATTCTGGTTGCGGTCGTAGCCCTGATTTTTTTCTCTGTTATCGGGCGCTATGTGTTTCTCGCCGCCAGCCAGGAAGCCGAACCGGCCCCTGACCTGACTGAACTGAACACCTACGTTTATGACCAGCCAAGAGAACTGGCAGCATTTACCCTGACCAATGAACAAGGCGAAACCGTTACCGGAGACAGCCTGAAAGGCCACTGGACCTTTGCTTTTGTAGGCTATACCAACTGCCCGGATGTGTGCCCTGCCGCCATGGCCAACCTGCGTAGCGCAGACAAACTGCTGGCCAATGACCTGCCACAGCCAGACTACCTGCTGGTGAGCGCAGACCCTGAACACGACACGCCAGAAAAACTCCGGAATTACACGGCGTTTTTCGGCCCGGATTTCCACGGCCTGACCGGCGATCTAGACACTATACGGGCCCTTGCCAAAAGCCTGAACGCCGCTTTCTCACAGCGTCAGGTAGATGGCGAGTTGCTGGTGGATCACAGCAGCCATTTCGCCCTGATTAACCCGGATGGCAAGCTGGCAGCGGTTATGCAGCCCCCTCATAACCCGGAAGCAATCGCCAGTGCCTTCGAGAGCATCTACGAGTGGGCCCGGGACAACCGTCTGAACAAAGGTTCATAATCTGTTTGCGTTTGCCGGGCTAATGCCAAGGTCACACAGACAATAGCCGTTAGGTAGCTTAGAATTCGCGTGGTTACCCAATGAGCCGAGACTATGCTAGGAAATCCCAGAGACTGCGCCACACCCAGAGAGTTGTTCACCGTACTGACCGCTGGAGCCATTGTGCTGCTGGTGGTGCATGGCCTTGGCCGGTTTATTTACACACCTTTACTGCCTTATCTGGTTGCCGATGGCCAGATGAGCGCATCGCAAGGTGCGGCGGTCGCCACCTGGAACTACCTGGGTTACCTGATGGGCGCCATACTGGGCATTCGCTGGCACCGGCCAGACCAGATTCGCACATTGCTGCCCGTATCGCTGGTGATTCACGTTATTACCACCCTGATCACCACCCAAACTGATAACCTGACAGCAATCTCCATAAGCCGGTGGATTAACGGCATCGCCAACGGCATGGTGTTTGTTTATGCCCCGGCACTGATTCTTGAGTGGCTGGTTATCCGCAACCGGGCCTCCATGAGCGGCCTGATGTACGTCGGCGTTGGCCTGGGCCTGTTGGTATCCAGTGGATTGGTGACGGGCACCGCAGACTGGCTGAAAGGCGCGGAACGCTGGTGGCCGGCGGCCTTATTGTCCATTCCGCTGGCGTGGTGGAGTGTGGCAAGGCTGATCAAACTGGACGTGCCAGACCGCCCGCAGGACGAGAGTGGCCAGACACTTGCACCCACCCCCCTGATAGACAGGGCCAGTATACCCCTGTTTTTGTCCTATGCCGGTGCCGGCCTGGGCTATATCCTGCCCATGACCTTCCTGCCGTTACTGGCCACGCTGGAGTTGCCGGAAGGCCATTGGCTACTGGACGGAGCCTGGCTGATTGTGGCCCTGGCCACTATCCCCTCATCGTGGTTATGGAACAAACTGGGGGCCAGAATTGGTGATTTACCCGCCCTCCGGTGGAACTATGTGATTCAGCTGGCTGGCGTTCTGGCGGCCATCCTGTGGCCAAATGCCATTGGTCTTATGCTCTGCGCGGTTCTGGTAGGCTCCACCTTCCTTGGCACCGTATTGCTGACCATGCGTATCGTTCGTGCCATACACCCTCACCAGGGCCCGCGCTTGTCCGCAGCCATGGTGGCGCTGTACGGCTTTACCCAGATGGCAGGCCCCTGGCTGACGAAACAATGGCTGGATGCCGGGGGTACTCTGGTGTCAGCGTTCAGTATCGGGGTGGGGGCGTTGGCGTTTGGGTTGGTGTTTGCGTTTTTTGTGCCTCGGCGGGGTTTGTAAGACTGCCTGTTCGGGGGATTGATCGGGGTGGTGGGTATTTGTTTTCCCTGGAAATGGAACTCGCTTCGCTCAGACACCCATTTCTGGCGGAAAAAAATACCCACCACCCCGCTCTAGTTAACGACAGTGATGTCGTGACTAAAAACGAAAGATAAAAAGACTGAAGGGCAGATAGATTGATTGGTTAGTAGGGTTTACAGCACTGGTGTCGCGCTTATTATCGGACAAAATAACCCCCACGCTCCTCCCCCAATCCTCCCAGTCTTACCCAAAGCCAAAACCAAACGAAACCAACAGTGCTCCCAATAGACTCGATTCTCCCAAAGCTGAAAGAAACCCTGAACCAGTCCCCCACAGCGCTGCTGCAGGCCCCCCCGGGCGCCGGGAAAACCACCCGCGTGCCACTGGCGCTACTGGATGCCCCCTGGCGCGAAGGCCGGAAGATTCTGATGCTGGAACCCAGACGGTTGGCGGCCCGTTCGGCGGCGCGGTTTATGGCCAGGCAGATGGGTGAGAAGGCTGGCCAAACCGTCGGCTATCGGACAAAACTGGACACTAAAATATCGGCCACCACCCAGATCGAAGTGGTGACCGAGGGCATTCTCACGCGGCTGATCCAGAACGACCCGATGCTGGAAGACTACGCCGCTGTTTTGTTTGATGAGTTTCATGAACGCTCGTTGCATGCCGACCTGGGGCTGGCCCTGGTGCGAGAATCTCAGCAGGCATTAAGGAACGACCTGCGCCTGCTGGTCATGTCCGCAACGCTGGATAGTGCCCCCATTGCCCGCGTATTGGGTGATATTCCCGTTATTACCAGCGATGGCCGGGCGTTTCCGGTCGAGGTGAACTATCGCCCGGTACAGGCTCGAAACCGACACCCGAAGCAGGCTATTGTGGATTCTGTGGTAGCGGTGATTCACGAGGCACTTGAAAATCAGGAAGGCTCACTGCTGGTTTTCCTGCCCGGAGCCGGAGAGATCCGCAAGGTTGAAAGCCGGTTGCGGGGCCAGCTTGGCGACGATGTCCTGCTGGCGCCCTTATATGGCAACCTGAAATCAGCAGAGCAGGACCGGGCTATTTCACCGGCAGAACCCGGTATGCGCAAAGTGGTTCTGGCAACAGCGATTGCCGAAACCAGCCTGACCATTGAAGGTGTGCGGGTAGTGATAGACAGCGGCCAGCAGCGGCGCGCGGTATTTGATCCCAATGGCGGGATGACACGGCTGATAACGGCGCGGGTATCAAAAGCGTCTGCCGAACAACGCAAAGGCCGGGCCGGACGTATAGAGCCAGGAGTGTGTTACCGGCTGTGGAGCGAATCGGAGCAGTTTGCGCTGGCAGAGTTTACCCCGCCTGAAATTCAGGAAGCGGACCTGGTGTCACTGGTGCTCGAACTGGCTCAGTGGGGTGCCCGGGATGCAAACGGAGTCGGATGGATTGACCCACCGCCGGCAGCTCACTGGCAGCAGGCTACCGACTTGTTGCGCCTGTTGGGCATGCTGAATGCTGAGGGGGCTATTACAGACCACGGCAAGGCAGCGCGGAATCTTGGCATTCACCCACGGCTGGCCAATATGGTGCTGCTTGGCCGGTCACTGGGGCTGGGCGCACCGGCGGCTGAACTTGCCGCTTTGCTTGGTGATCGTGATCTGATGGGGCCTGGTGCCGGTGCTGATATGCATGAGCGATTGCGCGTTTTGCGGGGCGAATACAAACCTTCGGGACTGGACACGGCGCGGCTGAGCACCGTGTGCCAGGCAGCGAAGCGCCTGATGGCCAGCGGCAACCATTCCGCTGTGCTACCAACCGCCACCGAAACCGGGCGCTTACTGGCACTGGCGTATCCCGACCGGGTTGGCCATCGCAGGCGTGGTCAGTCTGCGCGCTATCAGCTCAGCAATGGCAAAGGCGCCTCCCTGCGTGACGACGATTCACTGGCCCGCTACGACTGGCTGGTGGCGGCCGATCTGGATGGTAAGGCCCGGGAAGCGACGATATATCTGGCCGCACCGGTAGAGATTGTTGATCTGGAACAGGATTTATCGGCGCTTATTGATGAGTTTGAAGAGGCCACCTGGGACAGCAAGCGAGGCACGGTCGTTGCCCGCCGGGTGCGTAAGCTGGGTGAACTGATTCTGGAAGAAAAAGAACTGCCCCGGCCAGCCCCTGCGCTTATACAGCAGGGCCTGCTGACTGCGGTGCGTAAAGGGGGGCTGGACAGCCTGCCCTGGTCGGATACAGCCATTCAATGGTGTGCCCGGGTGCGCCTGCTGGCAGATGTGTTCCCCGGTGAGTGGCCAGATGTCCGTAATGAGGCCTTGCTTGCGAATCTTGAGGGCTGGTTATCACCTTTTCTGGCGGGCATGCAACGCTGGTCTGATCTGAGCGAACTGAACCTTGTCGAGGCACTGAACAGTCTCCTGACCTATCAGCAGCAACAGCAACTGAGTTCGCTGGCTCCGGTGGCGCTGACCATTCCTGCGGGCCAAAGCGTAACGCTGAATTACACCGCTGAAAACGGCCCAGTACTGGCCGCCAAGCTGCAGGCGTTGTTTGGCTGGACAGAAACCCCCAGGGTTGCCGGTGGCAGGGTGCCGGTGGTGATTCATCTGCTTTCACCCGCCCGGCGGCCGCTGGCAGTGACGGCGGACCTCGCCAGCTTCTGGCGCAATGTGTATCCAGAGGTGCGAAAGGATACCCGGGGGCGCTACCCGAAGCACCCCTGGCCAGAGGACCCTTTAACGGCGGTGGCTCAGCAGGGGGTTAAGAGGAAATAGTTTGGTTTTCCGGGACTTTGAGGGTGCGGGATTGATCGAGGTGGCGGGTATTTTTTTGGAAATGGAGCCCGCTTCGCCAAGACATTTATTTCGGGCAGAAAATAAATGATCCTCGTACCCTCCCCGAAAACTTACAATCTTACCAACACTGAGCCAAGAAAAAACTTGCCACCGTTCCCTCACAGGATAAAAATACGCACACTTTTTCACCAATGTGAAAGCAACCATGCGCCTTGTCTCTTTTGATATCTTCCGAACTCTGGGATTTTCCGATACCACTGTATTAAAGCCAGAACACTTCTTGCGACACAAAGACGAACTGCGGGAAGCAGACTGGGTATTGTTTCCGGAGTACTGGCAACTCAATGCGCTGGTACATGGGCTCAAATGCCGGGTCTTTCCGAGTATTTCAAGCTACCGCATAGGCCATGACAAGATTGAGATGACCCGGGCGTTTCAAACCGTTGCGCCTGAACATACGCCCTGGACAGTGATCAGCGCCAACGGGTTACAGGAGCGGGACGATGTCTGGAACGCTATGGTCCTGCCGTTTGTAGCGAAACTGCCAAAAGCGAGTGGTGGCGAGGGTGTGTGGCTGATTGAGAGCCGTGAAGACTGGCACCGGTATTGTGAACGCACCGAAGTGCTGTACGCTCAGGAATGTCTGCCATTGGACCGGGATGCGCGGGTCGTTATTGTGGGGGATAACGTGGTGGCCGCTTATTGGCGCACCCAGGCGGAACAAGGCTTCTATAACAATCTGGCTCAGGGTGGCGGTATCGATTTCAGCCCGGTGCCAAAGGTGGTGACCGATCTTGCGCTCAGACTGGCCCAGGCGCTGGAGGTTGATCACGCAGGGTTTGATATCGCCCTGGTTGATGGCTACCCCTATGTTCTGGAATTCAACCGGCTGTTTGGTAACAGGGGGCTGAGTCAGGGCAGCGATCTGAAAGACGCTATTATTGACTACCTGCTACGGCAAAGTGAGCCCCGGGATCCAAACGGCCCCACAGCGCCGGAACCTGTGTGGCCGATGGTTGTTTAATCCGGAGTTTAGCTCCGGGCTGAACCGTTACAGATTCTTGTAGCGGTTGATGTCAAAAATGCCCGCCTGCAAAGGCTTATGTTCTCGCTGCCAGGCGGTAATATCGTGCAGTATCTCCCAGAACTGGCGGTGAGTGCGGCGTACGCCCCAGATGGTTACCAGCCGCTCAAATGCCTTCGGCTCCTCTGCCTTAAGGCCTTTGAACTTGTTTTTAAACAGCGCCAACTGGGCAGCGGGAACGTTGAACATGAAGTTTGGATAGCTGCCAAGAATGCCCGGGTAGATGGTCAGCTTGTCATTTTCGGGCTGATAGCGCAGGCTCTCGCCAAACAGGAAGGCAACACTGCTGTGGGCACGGTCGCGGGTGATGGTGTAAACCGTTCGTTCACCCTGTTCGTTGTACACCCGTAAGAAAGTGACCTCTGGCAGATAGTTAATGCCTGGTAAAAACTCAGCCCGGACAGCGGCGAGTTCTGACAGGATCTGATCGGACTGTCTTATCCAGTCAGGCTGGTCTTTCCGGCCGCACTCGCTACCCCCGCAGCGGTTAATCGGATCGTTCCGGTCGACATTCAAATCACGGAATTTCAGCAACAGGCGGGCACCCAGCTCTTCATTGTAGGCGGAAGTGGCATAGGCCACCTGAGAGGGCGCGGTGTCATCCATCTCTGCGTAGCTGTAATCCAGCTTCAGTTCCCCCGCACCCTGATACCAGCTTCTTAATACCCGGTTGCGTTCGCCCGGGGGAATCAGCCGCAGATAATCCTGCTCGCCGCCATTGCGTATCAAGTCAAAATACAGCCGGGTCTGAGCCTGATGAGCCACATTGCCAAACACATCAAAATTCACGACCAACTCGTAATAGGTACGCTCAAACAGAGGGTAATCCATCCACCAGCTTGTTAACGGCACCTGGCCAATCAGGCCGCGCTGTACAGAGGCGTTGTCGTGGTGCCGGAAAATACTCAGCAGGGCGTTGGTATTGCTGCCGTCACCATCCCATATCTGATCAAGAGAGGCGCCCTTCGGATAGGCTTCCCGGTATGCTTTGTTCCGCAGCTCATGGTATTGATTGCGCCTGGCTTTGTAGGTTTGCCAGTTGTCGCCAAACTCCAGCAGTTTGCTGTTCTGGCCTGGCAGCGCCAGCAGAGGCGTGACCTTCTGACGATAGGCTTTGTTGGTGATAAACAAATCATCGTCCGGATTATGGAATACGGCCCAGAAGTGGTCGCGGATAACATCGGTCGCAATCTGGCCCCGGCAAACCGGCCCCCGAAAGAAGGAACGCACAAAATACTCGGCGTTATCCACCATGAACTGATCA
>CAYUTG010000053.1:0-14906 GCA_964447555.1 uncultured Marinobacter sp. | reverse complement strand
CCATGATGTAAAGGTAATTGACTGCCTGCATTGTTCAATGAATATCACCTCGGCCAAACCGCAGATCCATTATCACGAAGAAGTTCTTGAAGATTTTGACGTTGTCATCCCGCGGATTGGTGCCTCCGTTACGTTTTACGGCACGGCCGTACTCCGGCAGTTTGAAATGATGGGTGTTTTCCCGGTGAATGAGTCGGTCGCCATCAGCCGCTCGCGGGACAAGCTGCGCTCCTTGCAGTTACTGGCTCGCAAAGGGGTGGGAATGCCGGTCACCGGGTTTGCCAACAAACCGGATAACGTGCCCGAACTTCTGAAGATGGTGGGGGGAGCGCCTGTGGTCATTAAGCTGCTGCAGGGTACTCAGGGCATTGGAGTGGTGCTGGCAGAAACCCGCAAAGCCGCAGAAAGTGTTATTGAAGCGTTCATGGGACTGAAAGCAGACATTCTGGTGCAGGAATTCATCAAAGAAGCTGGCGGTGCTGATATTCGCTGCTTTGTGATTGGCGATAAAGTGATTGCAGCTATGAAACGCCAGGGCGCCGAAGGCGAGTTCCGCTCGAACCTGCACCGGGGCGGCAGTGCCTCGTTGGTGCGTATATCCCCTGAAGAGCGAAAAACGGCCATCATGGCTGCTAAATCCATGGGGCTCAACGTCGCCGGTGTGGACCTGTTGCGCTCCAGCCGCGGCCCGCTGGTAATGGAAGTAAACTCTTCGCCAGGCCTTGAAGGTATTGAAAATGCCACGCAGAAAAACGTAGCAGGCATGATCATTAACTGGACCGAGAAAAACCAGAAGCCCTGGAAAACCAGAACCAAAGGGCGGGGCTGACCTATGGCGCGAGCCGCATTTGAAATAGCCGGCTCCCAGGTGGCACCTGGCACCCGGCAAACGGTGGAGGTGCCCGTTGCCAAGCTTTATACCCACACGCCCCTGCACATACCGGTGGAAGTTGTGCATGGCCGCCGGGATGGCCCGGTACTTATGGTGTGCGGGGCCATTCATGGCGATGAGATCAACGGTGTTGAGATTGTTAGGCGGGTGCTTACCAACTCCGCCCTACGGCATTTGCGGGGCACGCTGATTGCCGTACCGATTGTGAATATTTTTGGCTTTGTGCAGCGCACCCGCTACCTGCCAGACCGGCGAGACCTGAATCGCTGTTTTCCGGGTAGTGAAAGCGGTTCACTGGGGGGGCGAATTGCCTATTTGCTGCGCACCCAGATTATGGAAAAGGTTACCCACATTATTGATTTGCATACCGGTGCCATTCACCGGTTCAACCTTCCACAAATTCGCGCCGAACTGAAAAACCCGGAGACGGTTCGCATGGCAGAAGCCTTTGGTGCGCCCATCATCATCAACGCCGGGCTGCGTGAAGGCAGCTTGCGGGCTTACGCCGATTCGCTGGACATTCCTGTTATTACCTACGAGGGCGGGGAAGCGCTGCGCTTTGATAACGTGGTGATTGGCAGTGGGGTAAAAGGGGTTGTTCGCGTTATGCGGGCACTGGATATGGTTCCGGCCAAGAAAACCCCGAAAGCACCACGAAAACGCTCAGAAACGGCCGCAAATTCGCAATGGGTAAGGGCCGATATCGATGGCATTATGCGCCCCGTTGCCAGGCTGGGTCAGAAAGTACGCAAAGGCCAGAAACTGGCTATGGTCGCCGACCCCTTTGGCCAGTCGGAAACGGCTATCGTTTCTCCGTGGTCTGGTATTGTGATCTGCGTGAATAACCTGCCACTGGTGAATGAAGGCGAGGCGATTTACCACATTGCCCGCTTTGATGAGCTGAGTGAGGCTGAAAAAGCCATGGACTACTTTCGGAGTTCATTTGAGGGTGAGGCCGGTGAGGAGATTGTACCGGTTCACCCATGGGATGAACTGGAAAAACAGAACTGACGAAGGCGGCTAATCTATGATCTGGGATCAGTCATTAATCGAGTTAGCGCCACTGCCGCGCGGCTTCCACCTTGTAACCAACGAGATTCTGGTTCAGGCGCCTGAGCTCACGAACTGCGAGGTAGGGCTGCTGCATCTTTTCCTGCAGCACACCTCGGCCTCGCTGGCCATCAATGAAAATGCGGATCCGGATGTTCGCGGTGATCTGGAGCGGCATTTTAATGTGATGGTTCCTGAAAACGCTCCGCACTACCAACATACGCTGGAAGGTCCAGACGATATGCCTGCCCATATCAAAAGCTCTCTCATTGGCCCATCACTGAGCTTGCCAATAAGCAAAGGCCACCTGGCCCTTGGTACCTGGCAGGGTATCTATTTGTGTGAGCACCGTAATCAGGCAGGCAGCCGACGGATTATGGCCACGTTGCAGGGACGGTGGTGAGTGCTCAACGGAACGGTGGCTCATCAAAGCTACGCAGTTTGCGGGAGTGCAGGGTGTAACGCTCACTGCGCATCAACTCCAGTGCGCGGATACCAATATGCAAATGCTGGGTAACCGCACTCTGGTAAAAGGCACTGGCTGCGCCGGGTAGTTTGATCTCACTGTGCAATGGCTTATCGCTCACGCACAATAAGGTGCCATAGGGTACACGAAACCGGTAACCTTGCGCGGCGATGGTGCCGCTCTCCATGTCCACCGCTATGGCGCGGGCCAGATTAATCTGCGGCCGCTCCTGCGCCCAGCGCAGCTCCCAGTTACGGTCATCGTAGGTCAATACGGTACCCGTGCGCAGGCGCCGCCGGAGCGTATCACCCTGGTCGCCGGTTATTTCCGCTGCAGCCTGCTGCAATACCTGCTGTACTTCGGCCAATGCAGGCAGGGGAATATTCGGCGGCAATACCTGGTCCAGAATGCCATCCCGGCGCATATAGGCGTGGGCCAGCACATAATCGCCAATCACCTGTGACTGGCGCAGGCCGCCGCAATGGCCAATCATCAGCCAGCAGTGCGGGCGCGTGACTGCCAGGTGGTCAGTAATGGTCTTGGCATTGGATGGCCCCACACCAATGTTAACCAGAGTAATTCCCCGGCCGGGTTCGCTTGCCTTCAGGTGGTAGGCTGGCATCTGGAACTGGTGCCAGAGCACAGAATCTACAAGTGCCTGCATTTCTTCTTCGGGCATGCCACGCTCAATCACCACGTTGCCAGGCAATACCATGCTCACAAAACGTGAGTCACCCTTCAGCATGTCCAGCCCGTGGCGGATAAACTGATCCACATAGCGGTGGTAGTTGGTTAGCAAAATCCACTGCTGTATTTGTTGCCAGTCACTGCCGGTGTAATGCACCAGGCGCTGCAATGAAAAATCTGTGCGCGACGCATCGAACAGAGACAAGGGCAACTGCTCAAGCTCCTGCCAGTCGTGAAGGCCATCGGCGGTGCCATCGTCGGTGGCAGAGAGATCTATGCTGGGAAACACCTGGGCAAGCTCGCTGGCGGTAACACCTGAAGCGCCCAGCTCGTGGCCCAGTTCAGCCACATAGGGATAGGGAATTCGTACCTGGCTCCAGCCCACCTCCGCAACCACGGTGAAATCCCTGAAGATATGCTCCAACTGGCTCTCCAGATAACGCCTGAAAGCTTCTGGCTGAGTGACCGTAATCGTGTAAACACCGGGCACCTGAAGCCGGGCATAGGCACGTATGCTGCTGGGTGCCTCACCTGATGTGTTGTACGTCAGGCGCAGTTCCGGATAGCGAAACCCACTGGGGTATCCCTGTGGCGGCTCGCGATCAACAAGATACTGCTTCAGCGCCGCACGCAGTTCGCCAGTGGCTTGCTCGTACAATGCGGCAAGGCGATCAACCGCCTCTCTGGCGGTAGTTACTGCAACAAAATCATCAGTACCGGTTGTTGTCACGAAAGGCCTCTACGTTAGGTGGTAGCTGTTTTTGCGCCTCTTGCTGTTGCTGGGGCGAAATGTCATTGCTGCGCATGTCGCTCGCGCAAGTCCTTTAAAGCCATAAACAATGCTAACAGAATGACCAGCATGATCGTCATAAACCCAAGGCTTACTGCAGTATGCCACGAGCTGTGAGCATTGACGGCGAACACAACGGCCGTAATCATGGCGATCCCCACAGAGGTACCAATACGCTGGCCGGTTTGCATAATAGCGCCCGAGCTGCCTGCGTAGGCAAGCGGCACCTCAGCAAGAGTTAGCGCCTGGTTAGGGCTGATCACCGATCCATGGCCAAGGCCAAAAAAGGACAGAGACAGCGTTAGCCACCAGATGCTCCAGCCTGCGTGCTGATGTAGCTGAACAACGGCAATGCTGGACAGTAATCCGAAGATGGCCACCGCCAGGCCCACCATGACAACCTTGCGGCCGTGCCTGGTGACCCTTTTACCCGCCCAGTTGGCAGACCAGGCAGAAAGCAATGCCGAAGGGACACCGATCATGGCCGCTTTAAAGGCAGAAAAGACAACACCTTGCTGTGCGTACACGGGTACGAGAACCCAGACACTGGTCATGCCCAGAAAATACAGAAACATGATGACACTGCCATTACGGTAACTGGATATGGCGAAAATGGTCAGATCCACCATGGGGCTGTAGCCGCGCCGGGTATACCACCGCTCCCACGTTACCCAGAGGTAAAACAGCAGTAACCCAGCGGGAAGTAACAACCAAACCAGATCAGACGAGCCTGATTCAACAAACGGGTAGAGCACAGCCAGAACGCCCAGGCCCAGCAACAAAGCCCCCACCGGGTCCAGAGAGCCCAGGCCCTTGCCGGCTTGTTGTTTGGGCTTGTGTATTAACGGGCGTGGAAACCAGAGGAACGCCAGCACCAGGGTTAATAAACCTATGGGGACGTTAATAAGAAACGTGAGGCGCCATCCGAGATCTGTGCCACCCAGTTGAATCAGCAGCCCCCCAAAAACAGGCCCGATAGCGACGGAAACACCCACTGCAGTGCCAAAAAAGCCAAAGGCGCGAGCGCGATCGGGGCCCTGAAAGTACTGCTGGATCATGCCCATGCCCTGGGGGTTCAGAAATCCCGAACCAACACCCTGAACAAAGCGGGCCGCATTCAGCCAGTCCGCATCCGGTGCGAACCCGGCGGCTACTGAGGAAAAAGTGAATATGGTGACCCCCAGAATAAAAAAGCCGCCGCGCCCCATAAGATCCCCGGCACGCCCGGCACTGACCAGCACCACGCCGAAGGTGAGTGCGTAGCCGGAAAGCACCCATTGAATATCCGACTGGCTGGCGTCCAGAGCCTGCTGGATTGATGGCAAAGCCACGTTGATCACGCTCACGCTCATGAGCGACATAAAAATTGCCATGAGTAATACGATGAGGATACGCCAGCGGAGAGGGTCTTTGCTGGCATCGGTGGTGTTTGGCTGAGGGTTTGGTTGAGTCATTTATTAACCATGGGAGTTGCTCGTTTTCTCTATGTAGGTGATGCCAACCCCGATTGGTGGCGATATGAATTCCTGCAATGCTGGCATATACGCTGCAAGAAAGAGAGTGGCAAAACGGCGAAGCTCATTACAGGCTGGCACTGGTGAATCACTTGTGATTGTAACTTTTCATCAGCACCCATAAACCTATACATAGGCACGGTATCGTCAACTCTTATAAGTTAGTCTTCCATTGCCTCCATGGCGAACTGACCAATATCGGTATGGTGCAGAATACTGCGATTCTGTCTGCAGAGAGGCACAGGCTGCCAGCAGGAGGGACGAGGCCAACAGCTCCGCTCCTGCTGTAATGTTGCGGATGTTCATAGGTATCCTTCCAGCGTTGGTGCTTTTATGGTTATATACGGGCGATAAAGCTCGCCCTAGCTGTCATCCAGATGCTTCCCCAGCATGGCGTGGTAAAGCTCCCGGTCGCCAATGGCGCCGGTTATCTGGCCGTTTTCTTCCACCAGCAGGCTGTGGCCGGTGAAATAACGAATTTCCACGGCATCCCGTAACTGGGTGTGCGGGGCAATTCGTGTGGGTTGCTGTGCCAGGCTTTCTATGGCCTGGCCTTCCTGCCAAAGCTGGGTCTGGAAGGTTTGGCCGGCGCTGGTCACTATGGCTTTTTCCGCCACATCCGGTGTGTGCAACCAGGTGTCGTAGCGTTTGTTCAGGCAGCGGTTGCCGCTGGCATCTTCCTGTATCTGGCCAATGGGCAGCGCCAGGGAACGGGCGGCAAGCACATTGAGTGGGTTGGTGCTGGCCACAAAGCTTTTCACGTAGTCATTTTCGGGCTGCAGCACAATGGCTTCCGGTTTGCCGTGCTGAACAATCTGACCATCTTTCATGATGGCGATGTGAGAGCCCAGTTTAAGGGCTTCGTCCAGATCATGGCTGACAAACACAATGGTTTTCTGCAGTTCTTCCTGCAGGCTTAACAGTTCATCCTGCAGTTGGTGGCGAATGAGTGGATCAAGGGCCGAGAATGGCTCGTCCATCAGCAGTATTTCTGATTCCGTGGCCAGAGCCCGGGCCAGGCCGACACGCTGGCGCATGCCGCCAGACAGTTCATCCGGCCGGCACTTGGCCCAGCCGGCCAGGCCGACCAGTTCCAGCTGGCGTGCTACTTTTTTGCGGCGCTCGGTTTTACCAAGGCCCTGCAGTTCCAGGCCGAAAGCCACGTTGTCTTCTACCGTTAGCCAGGGCATCAGAGCAAAGTTCTGGAAAACCATGGAAATGCGGCGGGTGCGTATGTCTCGCTGTACCTTTTCGCTGGCTTGGGTGAAATCCACCATCTCGCCGTCGTGCTGGATGCGAATGGCGCCGCTGGTTACCTCGTTCAAGCCGTTAACACAGCGCAAAAGGCTGGATTTCCCGGAGCCGGAGAGCCCCATCAGAACACAGATCTCGCCTTTTTTGACGGTAAGATTAGCGTTCTGAACACCGACCACCAGGCCGGTTTTCTCACGTATATCCGCTCTGTCCAGCCCCTGCTCTATCAGTGGCAGGGCACGCTTCGGCTGCTTCCCAAAGACGACATTTACATTTTCAAACTCAATCATGATGACGCCTCCTGAGAACCCTTCTGGCGGAAAAAGCGGTCCATCCATATCGCCAGCAACACAATGGCCAGGCCAGCTTCAAAACCTTTGCCGATATCAACGGTGTTCAGGGCGCGGACAACGGGTACACCCAGGCCATCAGCGCCTACCAGCGCAGCAATGACTACCATCGAGAGCGACAGCATGATGCACTGGGTAACCCCGGCCCCGATCGAGCTCATGGCGGCGGGTAGTTCAACTTTAAACAGCAGCTCCCGGTTGGTGCAGCCAAAGGCTTTGCCGGCTTCAACCAGCTCTGTCGGTACCTGGGAAATGCCCAGATAGGTCAGCCGTACCGGTGCGGCGATGGCAAAAATGATGGTAGAGATCACCCCGGGTACCACGCCCAGACCGAAGAGTGTCAGGGTTGGAATGAGGTAAACAAAAGGGGGAATGGTTTGCATCAGATCCAGCACGGGTTGCAGGAATTTATACAGCCAAGTGCTGTGGGCGGCATAGATGCCCAGAGGAATACCGATCAGCACGCAAAGCACGGTGGCGTAAAGCACCAGCGACAGGGTCGCCATGGTGTCCTCCCAGTAGCCGATATTCCAGATCAGCAAAAAGCTGAGGGCGGTAAAAACGGTGAGTCCCCAACGGCGGTGACGAGCGTGCGCTGCTACGGTGAAAATCAGTATCAGAGCAACGGGTGGTACCCAAAGCAAGCCATCGGTCAGGCCGTGAATCATGCTTCGCAGGGTTTCGGAAACGGCGTCAAAAAAACCGCTGAAGTTGATTACCAGGAAATCAACAACGCTTTCCATGAAGTCGCCAAAAGGCAGTTGATGCTCGGTTATCCAGTTCATGGTATTCAGTCTTGTTGGGTGCGTGCCTTGGCCCGCACCGAAAATGGGAGGTATTCTTTACCGGTATCAGGTGCTTTGAACGTGTCGGTTCAAAGCACCTGCCAGACGCGGGTCTGGTGTGGGTATTACTTCAGTGATGCTTTCACCGCCGGCAGGGCTGCGTCACCGTTAAGCGTGGTTACACCGTCCAGCCAGTCGTTCAGTACGGCCGGGTTGCTGGCCAGCCAGTTGTGGGCTGCATCCCGTGGCTCTTCGCCGTCGTTCAGGATGGCGCCCATCACTTCATTTTCCATGGTCAGTGAGAATTTCAGGTTGTTCAGCAGCTTGCCCACGTTCAGACATTCGCTCAGGTAGTTCTTGCGCACGTTGGTGTGCACGGTTGCGCCACCGTAGTTGGGGCCAAAGAAATCATCGCCGCCGTCAAGGTACGCCAGGTCGTGGTTGGCGTTCATTGGGTGCGGTTCCCATGCCAGAAACACAACCCAGTTGTTCCGGCGTGTTGCCCGGCTTACCTGAGACAGCATGCCGGCTTCACTGGATTCAACCATCCGGAAGTCACCCAGGCCGAACGCATCCTGATCGATCATGCTCTGAATCAGGCGGTTGCCGTCGTTACCCGGCTCGATGCCATAAATGCGGCCATCAAATTTGTCCGCATGCCTGGCAATGTCGGCAAAGCTGGTAACGCCCGCGTCGTATACGTACTGGGGTACGGCCAGAGTGTATTTGGCACCTTCCAGGTTGGTGATCACGGTTTCAACATCGCCGCTTTCCAGATAGGGGCGCACATCGCCTTCCATGGTAGGCATCCAGTTGCCCAGGAAGACATCAATGTCTTTGTTTTTCAGTGAACGGTAGGTCACCGGCACCGACAGTACTTTTGCCTCAGGTTCATAACCCATGCCTGCCAGCACTTCGGAAGCCAGCGCGGTGGTGGCCGTGATATCGGTCCAGCCAACATCGGCGAAGCGAACGGTTTTGCACTCGGTATTCGGGGCAGCTACGGCAGCCCCACTGATCGCAAGGCCTGCACAGGCCATCATCAATTTTCTCATTGGTTTTCTCCTTTCTTGGTTTTTCAGTCACAGCGTTAGCGTTGTGCGTTTTTCCAGTCAGGGTGCTCCCATACCGGTGCGGGTGAGGGTGGAAGTGGTTTCCGGCCACGAATATGGTCGGCGCATTTTTCTGCCAGCATAATGGTGGGTGCGTTCAGGTTGCCGCTTACCAGGCTTGGCATAATGGAGGCATCCACGACACGCAGGTTGTTTACGCCGTAAACCCGCGCTTGTTCATCCACCACGGCCATAGGGTCATCGGCTGCGCCCATTTTGCAGGTGCAGGATGGGTGGTAGGCGCTGTCTGCGTATTGGCGAACGAAGGCATCGATGTCTTCGTCGGTTGTGGCATCGGCGCCTGGCCGGAGTTCTTCGCCCCGAAACGGGTCGAAGGCCGACTGGGCAAAGATTTCCCGGGTCAGTTTGATGCTTTCCCGCATCTCCCAACGGTCTCTTTCGGTGCTGAGTAGCTTCGGATCAATAATCGGGTGGTCGCCCGGGTTTGCCGATTTCAGTTTTATAAAGCCACGGCTGGTGGGGCGCATAGGGCCAACATGGGCCTGATAGCCATGGCATTCTGCGTCTTTCCGGCCGTGGTCAATCACCTGGGAGGGCAGGAAGTGATACTGGATATCCGGGTGCTGCACACCAGCTTCGGAACGAATAAAGCCGCCAGCTTCCAGATGTGCGGTGCGGCAGGCGCCCCAGTCGTTGTTTATGAACCATTTCATGCCGGCCAGGGTTTTGCCCGGCTGAGTGGTGTACTTGTACAGGGTGACCGGCTGGGTGGATTTGTGCTGAACATAAATCTCCAGATGGTCCTGCAGGTTTTTACCGACACCTGGCAGGTCAGCCACGACGGGGATGTTGTGTTCCTGCAATTCGGCGGCCGCCCCGATGCCGGAAAGCATCAGTAGTTGTGGCGAGTTGATGGCGCCACCGCTGACGATGACTTCCTTGCGGGCCCTCACACGACAGGTTTTGCCTTTCTGAATGTACTCAACACCTACGGCGGTGTCGCCTTCAAACAGAATGCGGGTGGTCATGGCACCGGTTTCAGCACTCAGATTCGGGCGTTTCAGTACCGGCCGCAGGTAGGCCTGGGCTGCACTCCAGCGTTTTCCTTTGCGAATGGTCATGTCCATTTCGCCAAAACCTTCCTGCTGGTAACCGTTCATGTCGTCGGTGTGGGGGTAGCCTGCCTGTTTGGTGGCTTTCAGAAAGGCCCCGAACAGCGGGTTGGGTTCATCACCGGTGTGTACGTTGAGCGGGCCGTTGCCGCCGCGATAGTCGTCGGCACCTTTTTCCCGGCTTTCGGCTTTCCGGAAGTAGGGCAGTACGTCCTGATAGCGCCAGCCGATGGCGCCTTGTTCGTGCCAGCGGTCGTAGTCGTAAGCGTGGCCGCGGATATACACCATGGCATTCAGGGCGGAGCCGCCGCCCCAGACCTTGCCTCTTGGCCAGTAGAGCTTCCGGTTGTTCAGGTATTCCTGCGGCTCGGTGTGGTAGTACCAGTTGTACTTGTTGTCCATCAGGTTGAACATCAACGCGGCTGGCATGTGGATTTTCCAGCCGTTGTCACGGCGGCCAGCTTCCAGTACCAGTACCTGGTCTTCGCCACTCTCAGTCAGGCGATTGGCCAGTACACAGCCGGCAGAGCCGGTTCCGACAATCACATAGTCAAATTCATGATCAAACTGCAAAACGGTCTCCTTCATGCGGGTGCGGGCAAGAAGCCCGCAACGGCCATACTGGGAATCGCTGTGTCAGAACGGCGCTTCGAGCGGTGCCATGCCAACGTAAACGGATTTGGTCTGGGTGTAGTGGTCAAGTGCCTCGCGGCCATTCTCGCGCCCCAGGCCAGAGAGCTTGTAGCCGCCCACGGGCATTTCGGCCGGGGAGGCGCCAAAGCTGTTGATCCAGCAGATGCCGGCTTCGAGCTGGTGAATAACCCGGTGAGCACGGGTGGTGTCGGCGGTAAATACGCCAGCGGCCAGCCCGTAATCGGTATTATTGGCGCGCTGAATAACCTCTTCTTCGGTATCGAAGGGCAGTACCGACATGACCGGGCCAAAGACTTCTTCCCGCACGATGGTCATGTCGTCGGTGCAATCAGCAAAAACGGTGGGAGCGACGAAATAACCGCCTTCGTTGCCCGCAGGTTGCAGGGCTTCGCCGCCGGTTAGCAGGCGTGCGCCTTCAGCTTTGGCGCTGTCGATGTACTTCATCACCAGGTCCCGGTGGCCCGCGCTGATCAGGGCGCCGAAGTTGGTGTCCGGGTGTTCGGGGTCGCCGGCGACGATGTTGTTCTCGGTTCGTCTGACCAACTCGTCGAGAAACGCCTGATAGATAGAGCGCTGAACAAACACCCGGGTGCCGTTGGTGCAGATTTCGCCCTGAGTGTAGAAATTGCCCAGCATGGCGGCTGTGACGGCCTGCTCGAGGTCGGTGTCGTCAAAAATAACCAGTGGGGATTTGCCACCCAGCTCCATGGTGACGGATTTCAGAGTGCTTGCGGAATCAGCCATTACCCTGCGGCCGGTGGCAGCTTCGCCGGTAAAAGAGACCTTGGCGATGGCTGGGCTGGCAGTAAGCATCTGGACCACCCTGTGGTCGCCCTGCACAACGTTTATCACGCCTGCCGGAACGCCAGCGGCAATGTAGATCTCAGCAAGCTTGATGGCGCCCAGCGGGGTTTCTTCCGAAGGTTTGAAGATCATGCTGTTGCCGCAGGCCAGAGCCGGTGCGGATTTCCAGCAGGCAATCTTCAAAGGGTAGTTCCAGGCACCAATGCCTGCGCACACGCCCAGAGGTTCCCGGCGGGTGTAGAAAAAATCCGGCCCCAGGTGCTGGCTTTCGCCGGTAATGCTGGAGGCTTGTCCGGCGAAGTACTCGACCGAATCGGCACCGGTTACCACGTCTACCACGCTGGCTTCCTGCCAGGGTTTGCCGGTGTCCAGCACTTCGGTTCTGGCCAGTTCGTCATTCCGCTCGCGCAGTATGGCGGCTGCGCGGTTAAGAATGCGGCCACGTTCGAGGCCGGTCAGCGCAGACCAGGCTTTAAACCCTTCCCGGGCACTGTCGATGGCAGCTTGCATAACTGCTTCATCGGCCTGCTCAACCTGATAAATCACCTCGCCGGTGGCGGGGTTCACCACGTCGAAGCGCTCGCCGCTCTGGTTTGCCAGTGGCTGGCCATGAATAAACGATTGGTATACGGGCAATGTCATTGGCTGGCTCCGTTGTTCGCCGCAATGGCTTGGTCGATGTAGGTTTTGCACAGGGCAACGGCCTGGCCTGGCTCGATACGGCCTTCACTCATGGCGGCGCGCAGCCAGAAGCCGTCGATCAGGGCTGCGATGGTTTGTGCGGTGGCCTGTGCCTGCCCTGCGGGCATCAGTTGGCGAAGGTGAAACATCAGGTTGGATAACAAGCGGCGTTCATTGATGCGCTGCAGTCGCATCAGGTCCGGGCTGTGCATGGCCTGAGTCCAGAAAGCGAGCCAGGTTTTGGCTGACTGGGCGTGGGTCTGAACGCCTGAAAAATTGGCATCAACAATCGCCATCAGGCACTCACGCGGGGTATTGGGGCGGCCCGCCATCAGGGCAGAGACATCCTGCTGGAGGCAGGACAGCAAATACCGCATGGTGGCTTCCAGCAAGCCCTGCTTACCGCCAAAGTAATGGCTGACAATGCCTACGGAGAGTTCTGACGCGCTCGCAATTTTGCCAATGGTTGCGCCCTGAAACCCGTGCTCTTCTATTACCTTCAGTGTCGCGTCAATCAGTTGCTGACGCCGGATGGATTCCACTCCGATTCTCGCCATGAGCTTTCATTCGCCTGAGGTTTGAATGTATGTTCAATTTATTGAATGCCTGTTCAATTTGCGCATGGTAATGGTTTGAGGGCTAAATATCAAATGGCCCGTAATGGCTCGAAAAGTTGTGTTTACGTGCGGGATGGTCGGTTTGCAGGGGCTTCTGGTGTGTTTTTTATTTAGACGGCGAAATAATGAGTCAGCAGAATCCGGAGTGGGAGAGAGGTAGAACAAGAAGCGAGAGGCAGGGAAAAAACAAGAAAAAATGAGAAAAATCAGCAACTGCACAGGCGGTGGGCAAGTGGGCGTTCGTTGCCGCACTTGCCCACCGCCTGGGTGTTACTCAGGGGGCAATTTTCTTTTTCAGAGCTTTGGTCAGCGGCCGTGGCAGATTGGGTATTGAGCGCAGCAGCCAGGGTAAAACTTTCCGCTTGGCTCCGCTCAGTGATTCCGGAACCATGGCTTCAATCAGGTGTGGGCCCGGATTATTCCGGGCGTACTCCATGGCTTTGAGCAGTTCTTCGGTGGTGTGTACCCGAATACCGTGAACCCCCATGCTCTGCGCGAGCTGAGCGTAATGGGTAACAGGGCCGCTGATGTCCAGTTGTGATTTGGCTTTGTCGCCTGCGTCTTCGGCGCCCACCCGCTCCAGCTCCACGTTCAGAATGGAGTAGGAGGCGTTGTTGAAAATAATGGTCGTAACGTTGAGTTGTTCCCGGGCCATGGTCCACAAGGCCTGGATGGTATACATCACGGTGCCATCACCAATCAGCGCGTAAACCGGCCGGTCCGGGCAGGCAATGGCCGCACCGGTGGCATTGGGCAGGCCCTGGCCAATGGCGCCGCCGGTGAGGGTAAGAATATCGTGGCGGGGCGCGCCGGCGGTCATAATATTCAGCATCAGGCCCGAGGTGATGGCTTCATCCACAATGATGCTGTTTTCCGGCATCACATGGCCCAGGGCCTTGCAGACTTTTTCGGCGGTCAGTTTGCCACGGGGCCGGCCCGGGCGAGCGGGTGCCTGCAGTTCTGGTTGCACCGAACTGGCTCCCAGGGTTTCGACCAGTTGGTTCAGGCAGGTGAGGGCATCCTGTTCCGGTGCTGCAAGGGTATGCAGCGTGCAGTGGTCGGGCACCAGGTAGCTTTCTTTCCCCGGGTAGGCAAAAAAAGAAACCGGGGCTTTGGCATCCACAAGAACCAGGTGGTCGTACTCGGACAACTGCAGGGTGGCAAGCTCTGCCAGATAGGCAAGGCGCTCGACAGGAGGAAGCCCGACACCCCGTTCAATACGGGTGGGGAAGGTTTCGGCGAACAGTTTTACGCCCTTGTGGGCGGCAATGCGCGCTGCTGCCATCAGGCTGGGCTCCCGGAGTGCGCGGCCGCCAAGCAGAGAGGCGGTTTTCTGGCCGCTGTGAATGGCTTCAGCAATTGCTTTCAGGGTGGCCTCATCCGTTCCGTGCAGTTCGGGCTCTGGCAGAGGGGCGCAGGGTTTGCCGTCTTCGCCCCAGGATACGTCGGCAGGCAGGATCAGTGTTGCAACCTGGCCCGGCAGGCCTTTGGCGGCGGCAACGGCTTCTGCTGCGTCCTGGCAAAGTTGCCCGGTGGTCTGAGAGGTTCGCACAAAGCCGGGTGATACGTTGTGGGCCACGGTTTCAATATCGGACTGTAACTGGGCGTTGTACTGAACGTGATAGGTGGCGTGGTCGCCAACTATGTTGACAACCGGCACCTTGCCTTTGCGGGCGTTGTGGAGGTTGGCCAGGCCGTTGCCCAGGCCGGGGCCCAGGTGCAGAAGCGTTGCGGCGGGCTTGTCTGCCATGCGAGCGTAGCCATCTGCGGCGCCGGTTGCGACACCCTCGAACAGGGCCAGTACGGCACGCATTTTGGGCTCGCTGTCCAGAGCCGCCACAAAGTGCATCTCGCTGGTGCCCGGATTACTGAAACAGACCTCAATACCGGCATCCACCAGTGTTTTCATCAAAGCTTGAGCGCCATTAGGCATGGAACGTCTCCTGATCCGTATTCTTGTCGGTTTTCCTGAACATTTGCATCACTCGCCGGCCACAATAGACCGCGCTGCCGCCCGGGCTGTCATGATGCAGCCGGGCAAAAAAGTACCTTCCAGTGAGCGTTTGCCATTGGCCCCGCCGCCGCCAAAGCCGGCCGCCTCGCCAACGCAGTACAGGCCGGGTATGGGCTGGTTGGCGCTGTTGAGAACCCGGCTTTGTAAATCGGTGCGCAGGCCA
>CAYUTG010000052.1:0-14907 GCA_964447555.1 uncultured Marinobacter sp. | reverse complement strand
ACAGATACGCTCACCCGCATGAGCACCCAGCTCAAGCACAATGAAAAACAACTGCTAACTGCGGTTCACCTGATCACCAGCGAGTACTTCAACAAATCGGCTACGTTAGACGTTGAATCATTACTGATTAAGTACATGGCAGCAGATGGTAAATACTCTCTGTTGAACGGGAATCTCGGGCTTGCCGATCACAACTATTACCAGCGGGATGCGCTCTATAACGAGGTTTTCCGTGAAGTCTGGAACCGGTTGATTGCGAAAGGGGGTGGCTTCCCGCACCCTTGAACACCTCGATAATTCCGATGTATTCAAGTACTCCCCCTATAAATCCCTGTCCTTCGACCAGCGCCAGGGACTGCTGACCATCATGCATGAACTGCTGAACCCCGGGGTTAAAAACATCGTGGTCGAAGGTGGTGCGGGTACAGGAAAGTCCATTTTGGCAATCTTCCTGTTCAAGCTTCTCCTTTCAGAGAATCATCAGATCGACCTTCGGGATTTTTCCGAAGACGAAGTGGAGATACAGTCTCTGCTTACTAAACTGAAGGTTGCTAAACCCAAGCCAAAAATGGCTCTTGTTGTTCCAATGACTTCTTTTCGAACCACACTAAAGAAAGCCTTCCAGCATGTATCTGGTCTCAGCCCCAGCATGGTGATTAGCCCGTCCGAGCTGGCAAAAGAGCACTACGATATTGTGCTGGTTGACGAATCTCACCGCCTGCGCAAGCGTAAAAATCTAGGCGCTTACTTCGGAAGCTTTGACAAGTCCTGTGCCACGCTGGGCTTAGACAAACACACATGCAGCGAAGTGGATTGGGTGTACCAGCAATCCGATAAAGCTATTTTCTTCTATGACCAAGGGCAATCCATTAAACCTTCGGATACCGATACTGAAGTTTTCCTGCGCCTTAAGGCTGCCGAAGATTCGGTAACACATGCATTACTCTCTCAATTCCGCGTAAAAGCCGGGCAACCCTATGTCGAGTTTGTTGATAAATTACTCAACGGCCGCGCTAAGGAAGGGAAAGTATTCGAAGCCAAAAACTACGAGTTCAGTGTCTTCGATTCTCTCAGCGATATGGTTAATGTCATCAAGGAGAAAGAAAAACAGGTCGGCCTGTCCCGGTTGATTGCCGGTTATTCCTGGCCATGGATTTCAAAGAAAGACGCCACAGCCTATGACATAGTTGTTGGTGACGTTCAGCTACGCTGGAATAGTACCAATACCGATTGGATCAACAAGGAGGGCGCACACAACGAAGTCGGGTGCATTCACACCACACAGGGCTATGACCTCAATTACGCCGGCATCATATTCGGAGAAGAGATCCGTTTCGATAAGGAAACCAAGTCCATCGTCATCGATAAGGCCAACTATCGTGACCGGACAGGCGGGCAGGGCATAAAAGACCCGATGGAGCTGAAGCAATACATCATCAATATCTACAGAACTATCATGTTGCGAGGAATCCGAGGCACCTTTGTATATGCGTGTGACGAAAATCTTCGCGAGTACCTCAAACAGCACATACCCCTTTATGCCTCCCAACTAAATAGCCCGAACATTGTTGAGCTGAAGCCTTATGTGAATGCAATACCCTTATACGATCTCCAAGTTGCCGCTGGTAATTTCAGTGACACCCAGAGCGCTGACCACAAGGACTGGGTTGCTGTCCCTGAAGGAGTTCGAGTACGTGAAGGAATGTTTGCCTGTCAGGTTATTGGTGAGTCCATGAATCGGGTTATCCCCAATGGGGCCCTTTGCCTGTTCCGGTCAGATAACGGTGGTAGCCGGAACGGCAAGACCGTCCTGGTAGAGTCCACTGACAGTATTGATGCTGACTCAGGTTCACGATACACCGTAAAAGTGTATGAGAGTTTCAAAAGCGAAGATGAGTACGGCTGGCACCACACCCGCATTCAGCTCAAGCCAAATTCTGATGATGAAAGCTTTCCAACTCTAGAGTTGAACGAAGATGATGCTCTGCGATATCGCGTAGTGGGGGAGTTTATCTGTTTAATCGACTGATTCGATAGGGTGAGTGCAAAGTCACTGGCAATTACTGTTCATGCCTGCCCCGTCATTCTGAAAGTGCCCCGATTGATATATCCTAGTACCCGATTTACGTTCCACACAGCTTTCATTAACGGAGAACACACCATGATCGGATACGTCAGTATCGGTGTCAGTGATATGGAAAAAGCCAAGGCGTTCTACACCAGCCTGCTGGAAGACCTGGGCGGTAAACTGCTGGTGGATATGGGCCGTATTGCCTTTATCGGCGAGAGCATGAAGTCTCCCACGCTGGCCGTTTGCACACCTTACAATGAGGAAGCACCTGCCCCGGGCAATGGCAATATGGTGGCCATACATGCGGGCTCAAAGGAAGCCGTTGATGCGCACTACCACAAGGCTATTGAACTGGGGGCGACCAGCGAGGGCGAACCCGGCCAGCGCATTCCCGGGCAATTTTATGGTGGGTATGTAAGAGACCCGGATGGCAACAAACTGGCCTTCTTCTACTTCGGATAACCCTGAAGGAACCCCATGCCCGAGTACGCCACCATCACGCCCGGCTTTCACGCCATTCACGCCAATCATCTGGAAGACTTGCGCCGGGCTGTGGTGTTTATCTGCCAGCAGAACCCACTGCCACCACTGGAAAGTGAAACCTTTCTGGTGCAGAGCAACGGTATTGCCCAATGGCTGAAGCTGGCGCTGGCTGAAAAGCGCTCGGAAGCCGGTGGCGATGGCGGTCTGGGTATTGCCGCCGGTATGGACTTTCTGTTCCCGGCACGGTTTATCTGGCAGGCCTATCGGGCCGTGTTGCCAGATGGCGAAGTGCCGGAACACTCGCCCTTCGATAAACGCCGGCTGGTATGGCGGCTTTACCGGCTGTTACCAGACCTGGTTCCGCAAGACCCGGTTTTTAACCCGTTGGCCCGCTTTCTGGAAGGCACAGACCCGGACCTCCGGGCCTTCCAGCTGGCCGAAAAAATTGCCGATCTGTTTGACCAGTACCAGGTATTCCGGGCCGACTGGCTGGCCGCCTGGGAGCAGGGGCGGGATGACACCATCACCGCCCGTAACCAGACCAAACCTCTGGATGACGAACTGCGCTGGCAACCGGTCTTGTGGCGGCGCCTGGTGGATGATGTCGGGGCAGAGGCGCACACCAGCCGGTCCCGGATTCACACACGCTTTATGGCCGAAGGCCAGGCCCTGGCCAGCCCGGCTCACCCGGCCCGCCTGCCAAAACGCATTGTGGTGTTTGGTGTGTCATCACTACCCCGGCAGGCACTGGAGGCCCTGTATGTGCTCAGCCGCTTCAGCCAGGTGGTGCTGTGTGTTCACAACCCCTCACAATTTTACTGGGCCGATATCATCAGCGACCGGGAATTGCTGAAGGCCACACGCAAACGGGGCATAGCCCACCCGGCACTGTCGCACATTGACGATGCCGACCAGCTCCACCAACATGCCAACCCGCTGCTGGCCGCCTGGGGCAAGCAGGGGCGTGATTACATTCGCCTGCTGGATGAATTCGACAACCCCGACGAATACCGCAACCAGTTTCAAACACCGGATCAGAAGATTGATATTTTCTCAGAGCATGGCGTGCCGCAGGTTCCCCGGCTTTTACACCAGCTGCAGAACGATATCTATAACCTGACGCCCCTGCAGGAAACCCGCGACGAACAACGCATAGCAGACCTGCAGCACGACCATTCTGTTGCCTTTCACAATGCCCACAGCCCACAACGGGAAGTAGAGGTACTGCACGATCAGTTACTGGCCGCCTTTAATGCCGACCCAGGCCTGCGGCCACGGGATGTGATTGTGATGATGCCGGATGTTAACGTGTACGCACCTCACATTCAGGCGGTGTTCGGGCACTATCAACCCGGCCAGAAACGCCACATTCCTTATACCATTTCTGATCAGGGCCAGCGCCATCATGAACCCGTGCTGATTGCCCTGGAAACCCTGATGTCGTTGCCCCAGAGCCGGTTCGGAGTCAGCGAGATCACCAGCCTGCTGGAAGTGCCCGGTGTTCGGGAACGCTTTGGTATCACCGAGGATGAAGTGCCGCTGGCCAGGCACTGGATTGAAGGGGCCAATATTCGCTGGGGCCTTCACGGCGAGCACCGGCAAACGCTGGACCTGCCCGCCAGCCTGGAAAGGAACACCTGGCAGGCCGGCTTACGCGCCATGTTGCTTGGCTACAGCATGGGCGACGATGAACCCTGGGGCGGCGTGCAACCCTATGGCGAAATTGGCGGGCTGCAAGCCAGCCTTGCGGGCCGCCTGAATGAGTTTATCCGGCAACTGGAACAGCTTTGGCAGGCGTTGCAGTTACCACACACCCCTGCAGAATGGGAAACCCTGCTCTCAACCATGCTGGAGCAGTTCTTTGTCACACTGGCCGGCGGCGATCTGCTGTTGCTGAACCGGTTTCGCCGGCAACTGGAACAATGGCTCGACGACACCCTGGCCGCAGGGCTGGATACCCGGCCACTGCCGTTGAATATTGTTAAAGATGCCTTGCTGGAAGGCCTTGATGAAGGTGGCCTGAACCAGCGCTTTCTGGCCGGTAAAGTGAACTTTGCTACCTTGATGCCCATGCGGGCGATTCCCTTCCGGAAAGTCTGCCTGCTGGGGATGAATGACGGCGATTACCCGCGCTCTCGCCCACCGGTCGATTTTGACCTGATGGCCAATGACTACCGGCCGGGCGACCGGTCCCGCCGGGAAGATGATCGCTACCTGTTTCTGGAAGCCCTGCTGTCCGCCCGGGAACAACTGTACATAAGCTGGGTAGGGCGCAGCATTCGGGACGACTCCGAACGACCACCGTCGGTACTGGTCGCCCAGCTACAGGATCATCTGGACAGCCTGTGGCAGGTAGCAGAAAACCCCGGTGCCCCGGTCACTCAGGCACTGACCACCCAACACCCGTTACAACCCTTCAGCCGTGCGTATTTTCCGCTTGCCAATAGCGCGGGTGAAGGCGGGAACAGTCCGCCCAAACCGCTGGCAGAGATTTTACAGGCGCGCAGCCTGTTTACGTATGAGCGGGAATGGCGAAACGCCCACGAGCACTTGCCGGACGGCGAGCAACAACAGGCACTGCCCTATCAGGAGCCTGAAGAGCCGGTTACCTTCAATGATCTTGCGCAGTTTCTGAAGCGGCCCATCGACACCTTTTACCAGCGCCGGCTGCAGGTGCGCTTTGAGGCTGTGGAGGATGAAGACACTGATAACGAAAATTTCGACCTGACCGGGCTGGACCGCTGGCGGCTGGATAATGAGCTGGTCCGGGAGGGCGTGCTGAAAGCCGGCACAGAAGAGGAACTGACTGAACGCCTGAACACCACTCTGGACCGCATGGCACGCCGTGGTGATCTGGGTATGGGCGTGACCGAGGCACGGCTGCGCCCCGAACTGGCCAGCCGTTTACCAAACCTGTTTGAGCGCTACCAGAAAGCGCTGACCGACTGGCCGGAACCACTCACAGAGTCTGTGTTTTTTGAAGACCGTTATGAAGACGCCAACGGCCTGGTTACCGTGGCAGATCTTATTGACGGCCTGCGGCAGAACCCCGGCGGTGACCGATGCCGGCTGGTAATTGCCCGGAGCAGCCTGCTGTTCCAGTCCGGCAACAGCCGCCGGATACGTTACACCAACCTGATGCCAGACTGGATCATTCACCTGGCGGGCCAACTGACCGACCAACCCTTTGAAACCCTGATACTGGGTAAAGAAGAAGACCGCAATGTCCGATTTGCCCCGCTAACTGCCGGGCAGGCCCGGATTCATCTGGATACGGTTCTGCGCCGGTGGATGCAAGCCACCACCCGGGCCCTGCCATTACAATGTGACGCCGGTTTCGCCTGGATTTACACCTTCTACCAGAGCAAAAAATACCGGGGCGATCATGAGCGGGCCATTGACGATTCGGCCCAGGCGTATACCAATGCCCTGCAACGGGATACCGGTTATCTGCGCAGTGCCTATGAAACCGCCGATGAGTTGCTCGCCAGTGGTGAATTCGAAGCCCTTCTGCACGATCTCTACGTTCCTTTATGGGAAGCGGAGCAGGGCAAGTCGGCCGCCGCACAGATTGAGGGCGCATAATGAACCATCTGAACCCGCTTACCCTGCCGCTGAACGGCAGCACACTGATTGAAGCCAGTGCCGGCACCGGCAAAACCTTTACCATCGCCATTCTGTATGTGCGCCTGGTGCTGGGCCACCGGCAACCCGAACACAGCCCTCTGGCCCAGGGCCTGCTGCCACCCAACCTGCTGGTCGTAACCTTTACCGAAGCGGCCACCAAGGAACTTCGCGACCGCATTCGCACCCGTCTCACCCAGGCCGCCGGGGTGTTTTCAGATTCTGCGGGTGCCATGGAACCCTCACCGGAAACCGCACTGATCTATCAGCTTCGGGACGAAAGCTACCCGGACCCGGCCACCTGGCCGGAATGCCGGAAAAAGCTGTTGCTGGCAGCCGAGTGGATGGACGAGGCTGCAGTTTCTACCATCCATGCCTGGTGTAACCGCATGCTCAGCGAGCATGCCTTCGACAGCGGCAGCCTGTTCAGGCTAACCCTCGAAACCGACCAGAGCGATCTGCTGGATGACGTGGTCCGGGATTACTGGCGTACCTTTGTTTATCCCCTGCCAGCCGGGCTTATGGGCGAGGTACTGGAGCACTGGACCACCCCTGAGAAGCTGCGCAAAGCGGTGCGCAACCTGATCACCACCGCTGACAGCTTTAGCAGGCCGGAAGGAGATGTGGAAGAAGCCATTGCCCGCACTCAGAACCAGCGCCTGACCAGAATTCGTGAACTGAAAGCGCTCCCCTGGGGCGACTGGAAAGACGACGTACTGGCACTGCTGGACAAGCTACACAAAAGCAAACGCCTGCACGGCGGCAGCAAAAAGCCGATGGTGGCTGCCTGGGATGCCTTGCTGGAGTGGCAGGTCTCTGACAGCCTCTTCCCGCCCGGCATGGAAAAGGCCGGGCTGCAGAACCAGACCCCCGCCGTGCTGCCCACCAAGCTGAAAGGGGATGAACCAGCACCGGAACACCCGGCGTTTAACGCGATTGCCGACCTGATCGCTTTCAGCCAGAACCTGCCCAGTGCCAAATCGGACCTTCTTCAGCATGCCGCCCACTGGTTGGCGCAGCGTCTGGAATCGGAAAAGCAGAAACGTTCGGAAATGGGCTTTGACGATCTTCTGACCCGGCTGGATGAGGCCCTGCACGGAGCCCGGGGTGATCAGCTTGCGGCCACGATTCGCCAGCAATTCCCGGTCGCGTTAATTGATGAGTTTCAGGACACAGACCCGGTACAGTACCGCATCTTCAACCGCGTGTATCAGGTGGCACAAAATAACCCCGACACCTGCCTGCTGATGATCGGTGACCCGAAACAGGCCATCTACAGCTTTCGGGGGGCCGATATCCATACCTACCTGAATGCCCGTAAAGATGTGCAAAGCCGCACCTGGACACTGGGCCGCAACTACCGGTCTGCCGCCCCCATGGTGGCCGCCGTTAACCGGGTGTTCAGCCATGCCGATCAGAACAGCGACAGGGGGGCTTTTCTGTTTGGCAAAGGGCAGGATTCAGCACTGCCATTTCAGGGAGTGGAAGCCAATGGCACAGGGCGGCTCTGGTGGGTTGAGGGAAAACCTCAGCCCTGCCTGACGTTCTGGCCGGTGGAACCGGAGGAACAGGAAAACGGCGGCCAGCCCGGACATATAGCCAAGGGGGCCGCCACCACCGAACTGGCCGAAGCCTGTGCCAGTGAAATCGCGCGGTTGCTGACACTGGGTCAGGAGAAGAAGGCGGGGTTTGCTCTGCAAGACAAGCCCACAGACCTCAAACCGGTTGAACCGGGTGATCTGGCCATACTGGTGAACAACCGGAACGAAGCCAGTGCCATTCGGGAAGCCTTGGGGGCACGACGAATTAAATGTGTGTACCTGTCTGACCGGGATTCCGTGCTGGCCTCGCCGGAAGCGGCAGAAATGCTGTGCTGGCTACGTGCCTTTGCCGAGCCCCGCCAGCTTGCCCTTACCCGGGCCGCACTGGCAACGCCCACGCTGGGGCAGTCCTGGCACGCCCTGAACCGGTTGCTGACCGATGAGATCGCCCTGGAACGAGAAATCGAACGGTTTATTGGTTACCAGAGGCAATGGCAGAGCCAGGGTGTGTTGCCCATGTTGCGCAGCTTTCTGATGGATTTCGGTGTACCCGCCCGGTTATTACAGCGGCCAGATGGCGAGCGCCGGTTAACAGACATTCTGCACATCGCCGAACTTCTCCAGCAGGACAGCCTGCAACTGGAAGGGGAGCACGCGCTGGTGCATCACTTCACTCAGGTGCTGCGCGCAGCAGACGATGAAGATGAACACCGCACCCTGCGCCTGGAAAGCGATGCCGGTCTGGTAAAAGTGATTACCATCCACAAATCCAAAGGCCTGGAATACCCGTTGGTGTTCGTGCCCTTTGGCGCCTTCTTCCGGGCAGAAAGTGATAAACAGGCATGGGTTCGTTACCACGACGATAACGACCAGCTGGTCACCGTTTTCGACCCCTCGCCCGACGATATTGCACGGGCTGATCAGGAGCGGCTGGGCGAGGATATCCGCAAACTCTATGTGGCACTCACCCGGGCCAGGTTTGCGACCTGGGTGGGTGTCCCTGCCATCGAAAACTGGCCGCTCAGTGGCCTTGGCTACCTGATTGCCGGCAAGGCCGGTAGCCAGCAGTCAATCAGCCATTGTCTTGAGCCTGTGGCCAGCGCTGAATCGGCCATTGCCATTGCCCCCCTGCCGGCCATAACCTCCGATAGCTATACCGCACCGGCTCCGGACACTCTGGGGCCGGCTCTGGATTCCAGCCGGGAGGCCCGGGAAGACTGGTGGGTTGCCAGCTATTCGGCCATCGAATACAGCGGTATGGCCGGCACCGGCATTGTCTTCGCTGGCGAAGTAGAAAGCGCTGAAAACCAGAATCTTCTGGAAGAAAGCGCACTGGCGGAGGAGCAGGCCCCCATCGACAGGCCATTGGCCCGGAACCATCATCACTTCCCGAAAGGTGCCGGCCCCGGCACGTTTCTGCACGAGGCACTGGAATGGTGCACCCAGCAAGGCTTTCAGGCGGTTCTTAACAACCCCGTCCAGTTACAGGATTACCTTGCCAGGCGCTGCCGCACCCGGGGCTGGAGCGACTGGGCCGAGCCACTGGCACACTGGTTACTGGAACTGATTGCACAACCGCTACCACTGCAGCGGGGTAACAGCATCAGCGTGAGCCTGGCTGAACTTGGCACACTTCGGCCAGAACTGGAGTTCTGGTTCGAAAGCCGGAATGTCAGCATTCCTGCGCTGGATAAACTGGTCAAAACCCACACCCTGAACCAGGCCGACCGGCCCCAGGCCGAGCCTGGCCGCTTCAATGGCATGCTCAAAGGGTTTATTGATCTGGTGTTCGAGCACGAAGGGCAGTATTACCTGCTGGACTACAAATCCAACACCCTCGGTGAAACCGATAGTGATTACACCGATCAGGCCATGGGCGAGGCCATTCTCGAAAAGCGTTACGATCTGCAGTACGTGCTCTACTTGCTGGCTCTGCACCGGTTGCTGAAGGCGCGCTTGCCGGGCTACGACTACGACACCCATATTGGTGGTGCCATATACCTGTTCCTGCACGGCTACCGGGCACCCACGGCCGGCGTGTTCAGTGACAAACCACCGAAAATTCTGATCGAACAACTGGACGCCCTGTTCGATGGCCAGACCGGCCCAGGGGAGGCTGCCGCATGAACCATAACAGAGCGGGCTCTCAGGAGGCCGTCAATATTCCGGCCCTGCTGGCCAGTAGTGCACAAATGGATACCCTACTAACCCGGTGGCAGGCTCTGGAATGGTTACGCCCGCTGGATACCGGCTTTGCCCGGCTGATTCGCGAATTGTCAGAAGAGCAGGGGCAGCCGGTCGCCCCGCTGGTGCTTTTGCTGGCCGCACTGGTGTCTCATCAGGTGGGGCGGGGCCATGTGTGTATTGATCTGGCAAACCTGCTGCAGGATGCCGGCGCTACCCTGTCGTTACCTCCGGAAGACACCGGGCCATCGGTTGCTCCGGAAGACCACTCCAACCCTTGCCCACTGCCGGGCGATCTTCTCTCCGAACTCAGTCTTTCAGAGTGTATAAGCTCTCTGGAAGCAAGCTGTGCAGTAAGTGATGGTTCACTAACAAGCCCTATGGTGCTCAATGAAACCCGGCTGTACCTGCGGCGATTCTGGCGGTATGAGCAGCAGATTGCTCAGGGCATTCACACCCGGCTGTCACGGTGTTCACCACTGGCTGACGCCCACTCGGACGCAGCCGATACCTTGCGTTCGGCTCTGATAACTCTGTTTGGTAATGCCGAACAGATGGACTTCCAGAAACTGGCCTGCGCTCTGGCCGCCCGTAACCCGTTCGCCGTGATTACCGGCGGGCCGGGCACCGGTAAAACCACCACGGTGGTAAACCTGCTTGCCGCTTTACAGGCTGTTGCTGGCCAGCAACATCATAAGTACCGGATTCGCCTGGCGGCCCCTACCGGCAAGGCCGCGGCGCGCCTGAATGAATCGATTGGCGGGGCCGTCAGCCGCCTGCCACTGGATCAGCTGCCGGGGCAGGTCAGCCTGAACGACATTCCAAGCCGCGTAACCACCCTCCACCGCCTGCTTGGCAGCCGGCCGGATACCCGCCAGTTCCGCCATAACCGGGACAATCCCTTAGCCGTGGATATACTGGTGATTGATGAAGCCTCCATGGTGGATGTTGATCTGATGGCCTCCGTGTTCGACGCCCTGCCAGAACACGCACAGCTTATTCTGCTCGGCGATAAGGACCAGTTAGCCTCTGTGGATGCCGGCGCCGTGCTCGGGGAACTCTGCCAGCGGGCCAGTCAGGCGCACTACACGCCAGAAACGGCCGACTGGCTGGCCACGATTGCCGGCAACCCATTGCCAGAGACGCTGGTGGATACCAGCGGGCAGGCACTGGACCAGGCCGTGGCCATGCTTCGCAAGAGCTATCGCTTTGATAAAAACAGTGGCATAGGCACTCTGGCAGAGGCGGTGAACCACAACACGCTGGATGCAGAACTGCTCAAGGCCTGCCGCGAAGGCGGTTTTGAGGATGTGATCTGGCTGAACGGCGGGGCACACAAGCCACGGCTGGACGACACGCTTTCGCTGATCTGTACCCACGCCGTAACCGGTACGCCGGGCGCCTTCCAGAATCAGGGCCGGGAACGCCGGGTAAAGGGTCAGCCCCTGCCACCACCGGTCGGCTACCGGCATTACCTGAACCTGATCAACCATCACACGCTGGATGCCCGAAGTGCCAGAGCAGACTGGGATGATCTGGCGCGGCAGGTGCTGGCAGCCTTCTCCGATTTCCAGATTCTCTGCGCATTGCGAAAAGGGCCCTGGGGTGTCGAAGGCATTAACGACCTGGTGGCTCGCCATCTGCTGAGTGAAAAACTGATACCCCGGGCCGAGGGCTGGTATTCAGGCCGGCCGGTGCTGATTACCGGTAACGATTACAATCTGGGGCTGATGAACGGAGATATTGGTATCACGCTGAGCGTGCCCTGGGACATGAACGAGCAGGGCGAGCCCAAACCCACGCTGCGGGTCGCGTTTCCGGCTGATGATGGCACCGGTAATATTCGCTGGATTTCGCCCAGCAGGCTGCAACAACTGGACACGGTCTACGCCATGACCGTGCACAAATCTCAGGGGTCGGAGTTCAACCACACCTGCCTGGTACTGCCAGACCGTCTCAGCCCGGTGATGACCCGTGAGTTGATTTATACCGGCATTACCCGGGCCAGAAACTGGTTCAGTCTGATTACCGGCGATGCCCGGATATTCAAGGAAAGCGTAAGCCAGCGGGTTGTCCGGGCTTCCGGGTTGGCTTCTGTGCTTCTGGATTAAGCCTTACTTTTGTTTTTCTTCACTCTCACTGTGTTGCTGCTGCCAGAGTTTTGCGTAGTAGCCGTTTTGGGCCAGTAGTTCGCTGTGGCTGCCGCTTTCCACAATCTGGCCCTGGTCCATCACCAGAATGCTATTGGCATCGCGTATTGTTGATAGGCGGTGGGCGATCACCTAGGTTGTGCGCTGGCGGCTGATTTCATTGAGCGCGCCCAGAATCGCCTGTTCGGAAAGCGTATCCAGTGATGAGGTTGCTTCATCCAGTATCAGCAGCGGCGGGTTTTTCAGCAGCACCCGGGCAATGGCCACCCGCAGCGACACCCGGCGCATGGCGCGCTCTGCCACCCGGGCAAACACCGCATCCCGCAACTCGCTGAACAGGGTGGCTCCAAATCGTAGCAGGCCGTAGGCGATCACCAGCAGAATGGGAATCCAGAGCAGAAGCTCGCCCCCACGGTTCTGATCCAGATAGTCCACAATGTATTTCAGGGCAATGGGCGTGGAAACCGTGGCCAGCTTGGCCAGTATCAGCAAGCTCAGTGATACCACCACCCGGCCACGGAATTCGGCGAGGTAGGGCCATAGCCCGGCAATAACTTTCCAGTTCGGTTTGTGAGAGGCCGGGTAATCGTTATCAGCGTAAGCGCGCACAGACTATTTTCCCTGAATATCGAGGCAAACCAGCGGTATGAGCCGTATGATAAGACCAGCCGGGCCGCTGTCGGTGGCCCCAAGTGTACAGCAATACCGGGCCCGTCAGTCTCTGGCGGTGCCGCAGATCAGCGGAGGTGTAGCATTCGTACCCGTCATCGTCAGGCTTTGTCACTGGTTGTTCATTTTATCGGCCCTTATAAAAAAGCCGTTGCCGGTGCACTTGTTGCGCTGGTGATTACCGCCGGAATCACTCTGAGCCTGGGGCAGGGGCTGCGTATTCTGGTCGATCAGGGCCTGGCGACGGAATCGCCGGCCATGCTGGCCCGGGCCGTTGGCCTGTTTTTTGTGTTGGTTATCGGTCTTGCCTTCGGTTCCTTTGCCCGCTTTTATCTGGTGTCCTGGATTGGTGAGCGGGTTGTCGCCGACATCCGCAAACAAGTGTTTAACCACCTGATTGATCTGCACCCGGGTTTCTTCGATCAGAACCGGGCACTGGAGATACAGTCCCGATTCACAGCGGATACCACCATACTGCAATCCGTTATTGGCTCCACCGTTTCCATTGCCCTGCGTAATGCGCTGATGCTGGCAGGCGGGCTGATTCTGCTGTTTGTCACCAACGCCAAACTGGCCGGCATTATTTTACTGGGATTCCCGCTGGTCATCGCACCCATTCTGTTTTTTGGCCGGAAAGTTCGCCACCTGTCGCGGTTAAGCCAGGACCGCATTGCCGATGTCGGAAGCTATGTGGGAGAAAATCTGGCCCAGATTAAAACGGTGCAGGCATTCAATCATCAACCCCACGACCGACGGTTCTTTGCCGAGGTCTCGGAAAAGGCCTTCGAGATTGCCCGGCAGCGGATACAACAGCGGGCCTGGCTGACCACGCTGGCGATTTCACTGGTGATGGGTGCGGTCGGTATTGTGATCTGGATAGGCGGGCTGGATGTCATTCATGGCCGCATCTCACCGGGCGAACTGGCGGCCTTTGTGTTTTACAGCCTGCTGGTGGGTGTTGCCGCCGGGGCGATCAGTGAGGTGATCGGTGAGCTGCAACGAGCTGCAGGCTCTGCTGCGCGCCTGTTTGAATTGCTACACACACCCTCGGCCTTCCGCCGCCAGCCACAGGGGCCGACGGATACTGCGTCATTTCCCGCCGGGGAACCGGTAGAAGGCGCTATTCGCATTCATCGGTTAACCTTTCATTATCCGAAACGGCCAGGGCATCCGGCGCTGTCAGAGCTTTCCCTGACCATTGGCGCCGGTGAAACTCTGGCTCTGGTAGGCCCGTCCGGGGCAGGGAAGTCCACACTGTTTGATTTGCTGCTGCATTTCTACGAACCAGACTCCGGCCAGATTTTTATCGACGGGCTGGATACCGCACAGATGTCATTGCCGGATCTGCGACGGTACTTTGCACTGGTGCCACAAAACCCGGCGCTGTTTCACGGCACCGTGGCCGACAATATTCGCTATGCAAAGCCCGATGCCAGCCAGACTCAGGTAGAACAGGCCGCCAGGATTGCCCACGCCCACGACTTTATTACCGCCTTGCCTGAGGGTTACCACACCCCACTGGGCGATGCCGGCCAGGGGCTCTCAGGCGGCCAGAAACAGCGTCTCGCCATTGCCCGGGCCTTACTGGCCGATGCACCGATCCTGTTGCTGGATGAGGCCACCAGTGCTCTGGACGCCGAAAGTGAGCACCTGATTCAACAGGCCATGCCGGCGCTGACCGAGGGCAGAACAACACTGGTGATTGCCCACCGGCTGGCCACGGTGCGCGATGCCGACCGCATTGCGGTACTGGATGAAGGGCGGCTACTGGCTGTAGGCACCCATGACCAGTTGATGGAGCAGAACCAACTCTACCAACGCCTGGCGCGATTGCAGTTCCGGGAAGCGCTTGCATGAACCCTGTGGGTAATCGCCTACCTTGGTCGGTTTGTGAACTCCGGCCTTACTCCCTACACTGGTTAATGTAACTTTCGAACCTGAACACAGGGAGAATGGCAAAGTGAGCAACAAAGAATTGCAGGCACTCAAAGAACGCTACGTAGCCGCAGGTGTAGCAAGCCCTAATGAGCAATTTGCCGATCACGCGACAAATGCTGAGCTGTGGGATGCTGATGGCAACCGCATGATCGACTTTGCCGGTGGTATTGGTGTGCTCAACATCGGTCACCGTCACCCGAAAGTGGTTGAGGCCATAAAGGCCCAGCTTGATAAACTGATGCATACC
>CAYUTG010000051.1:0-15372 GCA_964447555.1 uncultured Marinobacter sp. | reverse complement strand
AGTGGTCGCGGATAACATCGGTCGCAATCTGGCCCCGGCAAACCGGCCCCCGAATGAAGGTACGCACAAAATACTCGGCGTTATCCAGCATGAACTGATAACGCGCCCTCGCAGGGATGGCGGCAAAGGTAACAAACGGGTTTTCCCGGTTTACCCGGCTGTACCCCGGAAGCACACCCGGTTGCCAGTCGCCCGTTTCGAACAGTGTGCGAGTGCGTTCGAACTGTTTCTGCCCGAAGGCAAGGGTGATATGGCGTTTGTGAACAATGCTGCCAGCCACCGGCCGGATCCGGTAATACAGCGGGCCCTGAGGGTCATCGTTGGGCCGGCGGGTAGCGATAATATCGATGGTCTGGCCCGGTGGTGTGTGCGACCGTACGATCTGGAAAAAGCGGGTATCCGCGCCCTTATCTTCAAAATACAGATGGGCCAGATACAGGTGTTCATACATCCAGCGGCTGATCAGTTGCCGGCGGTCGTTGCCGGCATTAAGCCAGTTTTCCCAGCGGGTAATGTGAGCCTGATCGGCTTTGGATATGGCTGTAACCCCGGGGTTGACCGCTCCCCCCTGGTTAAGCCAGCCCGTTAGCGTGGCGTATTCGTCGTCGGTCAGGCCGGTAACGGCCAGTGGCATGCCTTCATAGGGGTGATCGCTGGCGTAATCCGGAAAATCAGCATTGCTGACGCACTGGTTCTGCCGGCTTAGGCCCAGCGCAATATCTTCAGGTAACTTGCTGTTAGGGGCAAACTGGTATTCCTTGCCCAGGCGGATCATATTCTCCAGCAGGCTGCGGGTCTGGTCGCCTCTCGCCAGTACCGAATAAAATCCCATGTCCCGCCATTGTTGTTCAGTCTGGGCATCAATGCCCAGCCGTGTGGTTTTCTGGGGATCGAGACGGGACCCGTCGTATACCGCTTCGGGGTAGGCACCCCGGATCAGGCCGTCAGAGGATTCCAGTTTGAGCTGGCAGGGCGCATCAAAGCAGCCGTGGCAGGCCAGGCATTTGGTTTCCAGAATCGGCTGAATGTCTTCATCAAAGCTGACGGGTTTTTGTGTAGGCGTTGGCAATGCCAGTTTTCCGGTAGGCGGGGTAGTACTCTCGGCACAGCCAGCCAGAAACAGCGCAACAGCAAGCACGATGGCGAGTTTTTGCGCCATAGGGAACTCCTGTATGAATGTTTACGGAACTATAATAGGTTCGGTGCGAACGCGCCACGGCTGCCCGGATGAATTTCCACGTTAATTTTCAATATTTACTGCTAATACAACAACTTAAAATAATGGGCTTTATGTGTAGTTATGCGCATAGCTGAGACTCAGAAAAAGCCCGATGATCGCGCCTGTTGATGGTGTTGCAGGATGGCTGCAGCGCCTCTTTTCCGGACTTTTTGTGGAGGAACGTCCCACCCATGGCCGAGCACGCCAACGCCGTAATCAGCGACTACTACAGCGCTGACACATTTTCCCGCATCCGGCAGTTTGCCGAGGGCAAGGAAACCCCTTTTGTGGTGATTGATGCCGCTACGGTAGACCGCCAGTACGATGAGCTGGTGGCAGGTTTTCCCTATGCGAAAATCTACTACGCGGTGAAGGCCAATCCGGCACCACAGGTACTGACCCTGTTGCGAGACAAAGGGGCCAGTTTCGATATTGCCTCTGTGTACGAGTTGGATAAAGTCATGGCACTGGGTGTGACGGCTGATCGTATCAGCTACGGCAACACCATCAAGAAGGCGCGGGATATCCGTAACTTCTATGACAAGGGTGTGCGTATGTTCGCCACAGACTCTGAAGCAGACTTGCGTAATATCGCCAAGGCTGCACCTGGGTCCAGAGTGTATGTGCGCATCCTGACCGACGGTACCCAGACGGCCGACTGGCCACTTTCCCGGAAATTTGGCTGTGAAAGTGATATGGCTATGGATTTGCTGATCCTGGCCCGGAATCTGGGCCTGATACCTTACGGTGTGTCATTCCATGTGGGCTCTCAGCAGCGTGAAATCGGTGCCTGGGACTCGGCCCTGAACAAGGCGAAGGTTATTTTTGAGCGCCTGAAGGAAGAAGACAACATTGAACTTAAAATGATCAATATGGGTGGCGGTTTTCCCGCTAATTACATTACCCGCACCAATGAGCTGGGGGTGTACGCGGATGAAATTACCCGTTTTCTGAAGGAAGATTTTGGTGATGAACTGCCCGAGATTATTATCGAGCCCGGCCGTTCATTGCTTTCTAATGCCGGTGTTCTGGTGAGTGAAGTGGTTCTGATCGCCCGGAAATCCCGCACCGCCCTGCATCGCTGGGTTTATACCGATGTGGGCAAGTTTAACGGTTTGATTGAAACACTGGATGAGGCTATCAAGTTCCCGATCTGGACCGATAAAACCGGTGAAGGTGAAGACTGTGTGATTGCGGGGCCCACCTGTGACAGTGCCGATATTATGTACGAGCATCACAAGTACCCGTTGCCGTTAAATCTGGCGATCGGAGACAGAATGTACTGGCTCTCTACCGGCGCTTATACCACGACATACAGCGCGGTCGAATTCAACGGTTTTCCTCCGCTGAAGGATTATTATATTTAGCTGGGGTTCACGGATATGGCTGCCGCCAGAGGCTGGCAGCCATACGTCACGTCTTAATTATCGCTGGTATCCGGCAGATAGGCGCCGTCTTTATCGTGCACTTCCTGGCCGGTAACCGGCGGGTTAAATGCACAGATCAGGCGCATGTCCTCAGTGCCACCCCGCAGAATGTGCTTATCGTGCTTATCCAGCGCGTACAGGGTGCCATCGGTAATTTCATGGGTTTCGTTGGTGGCCAGATCGGTAATGGAACCGTTGCCAGCGACGCAGTAAACCGCTTCCAGGTGGTGCTTGTACCAGAAGGTGTGCTCTGAACCGGCAGGAATAATGGTTTCATGAAAAGAAAACCCCATGCCGTCTTTTTTCAGAAGCAACCGGCGACTGGTCCACTGTTGGGCACTGACTTCACGTTCGGTGCCAATAATGTCTTGAACTCGTACGATTTTCATACACACTCCCACTATCAGATGGTATAGCCCTACAGTATAAACACCCCTTTCAGGTTCGATTCAACCGCCAGTTGTCATAAACGGTCATACTCTGTTCTATGGCCTGGGTGAGTGCCTGTTGCTGCTGATTATCCAGAGACCTGCGTTTCCGGACTTTGTCAAAGGCCCGCTGAATGGTTTGCCGGCTTTCTTTTCCGAGGTGGTCAAGCCAGTGATGATCAGCTGGCTCCAGCTCCAGAAGGTCCCGCCCCGCATGATTTCTGTGGCTGATATGCCACCAGTGATCGATGGCCCTACCTAATACAACATAGCCGAACTGAATGTCCTGTACAGGGCCAAAGCTGGCGGTTTTCAGGCCGTTTTTTAATACCCCGATACTCAAAGCCGGTAGCGTCAGGCGATCGCCGTAAAAATAGCTGCCTGCAGCACCAATCAAACCGCCAATCAAAGCACCCGTGCCCAGCGAGGTGCCCAGAGTCAGTGCATCTATGCCGGCGCCACCTACTGCGCCGGCACCGAAGCCCGCGGTGGCCAGATAACGCCGGTTAACCGCCCAGAGGCTGCGGCTGCGTTCGGAAAATAGGTCGTGCTCACTGTGCCACTCCAGTGCCGCTTCCTGTCGCTTTATTCGCTGGTGTTGATACAGGCGCTCAATGTCGATGCGCAGTGTTTGTTCCCGTCTGCGCTGGTGCTGATACCACTGCTCCCGCATTTGCTCTGCCAGCGATGTGTCTGCGTTTTCGCCGGCGTGGCCGGCAGCCTGATTGTCTGCCAACGTCCGGGTCTGCTGGAACGACAAAATGTCCTCCAGCGCACGGGCGATCAGCGCCGCCGCCTGGCTACGCCGCGTCAGGCGTTGTTCCGAAAGGAACCGGGTGGCCTGCTCCAGGGGTTGCTCCCAGCCAGGCTCCAGCTGCCCGAAGGCTCGCAAAAGGCTGAGATGTGTTGCAAACGGGGCGCGAACCGCATCGAACATGCGGACAACCTGAAAGAACTGGCCAAGAGCAGCCTGCCAGGTGTCACTATAATCATCGGGGCCAATGGTGTTGATCAGTGCCAGGCTGGGCCGGCCGGTCCAGCGAAGAATGGCCATTTCCGCTTCGTGCCCGGCGCTGTAAGGTACGGAGCCGTCCACCACATAAATAATACCGGCACCGTCAATCAACGGTGCCAGCAGTTCGCACTCGTCGGTAAAGCGCCCGTCATTCTGATGCTGAATCACAAACGCTTTGACGGTTTCTGCACGGTCGGAAGCAGAGAGGCTGTGGGCTTCAAGCCACTCGAGAACCCGCCTGGGGCGTTGGAAGCCCGGTGTATCAACCAGTGTGTACAGGGTCTTTCCGTCTACTTTCAGGGGATAGGGCTGGCGCTTCCGGGTTGTCCCGGGCTCCAGTGCAATAGCGATGGCATCGTTCTGAGACAAAGTTGCAACCACGCTGGATTTACCCTTGTTAGGGTGGCCGACAACGGCGAATACCGGCGCATCGGTCATGGCCTCAGCTCCTGTTCTGTCTGCGGTATACGCCCGTCCAACTGAAGCAGGCTAACACCTGCAACCCCCGGCTTCATGCGCTCCGCAAAGCGTAGCCATGGTTGTAGCTGGTGGGCCGCGGGTGGCTGATGCATATCCGGGTTTAACGGAACCAGCGTGACACGGGTTGAATCTGGCCAGAGTGCTTCAGCCGCTTCCAGAAAATCCTGCAGCTCCCCCGTGGGTGGCTCCCAGCACCGGACCAGAAGGATTACCGTCGGTGTGGCCGAGGCTTTCAGCCCGGCGGCAATCTGTTCCCGGGTTTGCTGGTCTTCCGCCAGGCTGGCACGGCCGCCAGCGGTGAATACCCGGGTATCCCGGGTCATCAACGCATCGGGCAAGGCCGGGCTGCCAGCGCCCGCCCAGCAGAGCAGAATCTGACTGTCTGGCAGCGGCTGCAGGGCCGAGTGTGTGCGGGTGTCGGGCATGTCGGCTGCGTCATTGTGGTCACTGCCGGTGTCCAGAGTGGGCGTTTCCATACGGTATTGCAGCGCGTGCATGGCCGGATGGCTGGCCAGTAACCGACGGGCCTTGCGCTGGATAAGCAAGGCTGCGCACACAGACAGTATCAGCCGTGGCAACAACACCCAGGTAGTCCAAAGCATGACGACAAACGGCCACCACTGGCCCCAGCGCTCTGGATTAAGGGTGTTGGCAGCGGCGCCGGAACGGTAAAAGCGCGTAGCTTCCACCAGGGCAAGGTCCGGAACTGCGTCGGGCCAGAACCAGTGCCAGGGGGTGGAAACCGCCACCAGTAACTGGTGGTAACCGGTAGCGGCGGCTTCCAGCGTGGTGCTCCAGCCAAACGCAAGGTCCTGAACCACCACCATAACCAGCAGTGTCAGCAGGCCACTGGTGGCAAACCCCAGCCCTCCCAGTTGTGCCGCCCTGGCCATAAACAGGGGGTTCAGCTTGTCTGCCGGGCCAGGCTGTGCCTGGCCATGAAACCGGTGCAATAACCAGCGCCAGGGCTGCCAGCCGATCAGGGACTGGGCGGTGGTAAAGGCTGCAAGCAGCAACTGAAGGGCAACAAATGCAAGAATAACGGTAATGTTAATGCGTTGACCGCCGTCGTAAAACAACAGCCCCAGCATGGCAAGAACACCCAGCAGTGTGCCTGCGGCAATAAAGCCAGCATTAACCCGACGCCAGAGCCCGAGTGTTTGCTCGCTGGGTGACGTATGGCCACCCGGGCCGCTCAGATTCGCCAGATGCGCCAGCCACTGTCGGGTGCCGGGGTTTTGATCCTGCTGCTCACAAAGCAGCGCAAATTTCCGGTCGCGGCGATGAAGAAACGCGGGGGGCTGCTGGCTGTCCCGCCGGCTTACCGCATCAAAGTCCAGAAATAGCTGAAGGGGGCTGTCGGTCATGCAGTATCCGTTGGTAAAGGTCAGATGAGCTATCCATTGATGTTAGGATATAGGGATTCCCACTGCTGATACCAGATAACGAGAGAATATGCCCCACCACCTGATGAATCTGCGTCATGTGCCGGACGATGAGGCAGACGAGATTCGTGACCTCTTCGAGTCACACGATGTGCCGTATTACGAGACACCTCCCAGCCGCTGGGGAATCAGTATGGGCGGGTTCTGGGTGCGCGACGATGATGAAGCGGCCAGGGCCCGCCTGCTGCTGGAAGAGTATCAGCAACAGCGCCTTCAGACCCAGAGAGAGAGCTACGAACAACAGTGTGCCAGTGGCGAGGCGGGTAGTCTCTGGCTGATGGTGCGGAGGCGCCCGGTTCGCACGCTGGCCGCCGCTTTGGCGATTATGGTTGTGGCGGGTTTAAGCCTGCTTCCGTTTATTCATTTGCATTGAATTGTCTGAAAACCCGGACGCTGTCCGGATTCTGATACACATTTCCTGATTTCTGCTCTGTTCCGCCATATCCCTCAGGCTGTCGCCCGTGCCAGCCTTCCTTTGTACGCACGTATTGTCTGAAAATCCGGACTCTCAGAGGCGTGTTTTTTATGAATGATCAGCAAAGCCAGGAAAACCGCATTTAAAACAAGCATCTGCATTTTTGGCACAGGAACTGCCTTACGCATCAATGGGTCCTGGTTTCAGTGCCTGGCCTGTTCGTTAACAACAACAAATAAGGAACGACCATGAAACGGTTGATGCTCTGCACTCTGATCGGTGCGACTGCGTTATCTCTGAGCGCCTGCAACAGCAGCGATAACGACAGTGATAACACCTCTGATGTGGCTGTTAATACGCTGCCTGATTTCGTTCATGGCGAGATCAGCCAAACCTCTTATGATGGTATTACCGACGACCTTCTTACCGCAGGCCTGGGTGCATCCGGATTAGCCTCGGGAACCGCCCCGACCTTTGATGACCCCAGAAACCCTACCGCTGCTGAACGGCGGCAACTTGCTATTTATAATAATTATCGGGCTCTGGTCGATACCGTTTCCGGCGGCGGCTATGGCGTATTTTTTGGCCCACAGGTAGATGCTGAGGGCGAAGGCATGATTGCCGGTAACGAGTATCTGGCACTGGCTTCTGTGCCGGGGACCGATGTCCCTGTCACCGTTATGGCGCAGGTTCCGGACAGTTTTGATCCGAACAGCCCCTGCATGGTTACCGCGCCGTCGTCCGGCTCCCGGGGCATTTACGGGGCCATTGGCACCGCGGGTGAATGGGGTCTGAAAAAAGGCTGTGCCGTGGTGTACACCGATAAGGGCACCGGCACCGGCTCCCACAACCTGGAAACCAACGCGGCTCAGACATTGACCGGAGCGCTGACAGACACTGGCGAAGCCGTGCAGTTCCGGGCCGACCTGAGTTACTCGGAAAAAGCCGATTTCAATGCTGCCTGGCCTGATCGCTTTGCGTGGAAGCATGCGCACTCTAAAGCCAATACGGAAGCGGACTGGGGCCACCATGTGCTGCAGTCCATCGAATTTGGTTTTTACGTGCTGAATGAGCAGTTCTCAGAAAAACTGGGTAATGGCAAAACCGCGTTAAGCATCACACCGTCGAACACACTGGTTATCGCATCCAGCGTGTCTAACGGGGGTGGCGCATCGGTACGCGCGGCCGAGCAGGATAAGCATGGCCTGATTGATGGCGTTGCTGTGTCAGAGCCCAATGTAAACCCGCAGGTTGATACCGGTTTTACCATACGCCAGGGTACCGGCCCGGTGATCAGCGAGCACAGCCGCAGCCTGCTGGATTACACAACAGCGCTTGCCGTCTGGCAGGGGTGTGCCAACCAGGCCCCCACTATCCGCGACGACGCGCCCCTGAACAGCGCCTTTAATAATGCCACTATCGATGAAAACATCTGCAGTTCACTTGCCAACAAAGGCCTGGTAAGCGGCGCGACGCTGGATGAACGGGCAACCGATGCCCTGCGCATACTGAATGAAGATTTCGGCATTCAGCCAGAGCAGAACCTTCTGGCCCCGGTGCACTTCGGGCTGAACGTTGCCCAGAGCATTTCCATGACGTACGCCAATGCCTATGCCCGCGCAGGGGTTGAAGACCGGGTGTGTGGGCTGAGCATGGCAGCAACGGATAGTGCGGGAGCGGTTACGCCGTTGGCACCAACTGGCGAAGCAAAACTCTTCTCTGCCAGCAACGGCATTCCGCCAAGTGCTGGTGTGAACCTTGTTTATGACAATGCTGAAGGCCAGCCGACCAATCTGGCATTAAGCGTGTCACCCAGCACCAGCCAGCAGGATTACGGCCTGGATGCACTCTTGTGTCTGCGTGGTCTGGCTTCTGGCAAGAACCCTGAAACCGGCGCAGCGCTGACCGGTAACGAAGCGGCCCTGGCCGATGCCATTGCCGAAGGCATCTCTGAAATTCGGGCCTCTGGTGATCTGCAGGGTAAGCCTGCCGTGTTTGTCACTGGCCGTGCCGATGCCATTCTGCCAATCAATCACACCTCCCGGCCCTATGTGGGGCTGAACCAGCGGGTTGAGGGCAGCAACAGCAATCTGCGGTATTACGAAGTTCTGAACGCCCATCACCTGGACCTGCTCAATGGTTTTCCGGGGGTCTCAAACCGTTATATACCGCTTCATTACTATTATCAGAAAGCGCTGGATCTGGTCTGGGCCAATCTGAAGGACGGTCAGGCACTGCCACCGAGCCAGGTGGTAAGAACCACGCCTCGTGGAGCAGGGTCGCCACCATTATCGGAGGCCAACATGCCTGACATCAGTGCCAGCCCGGTGGCAGGAGACCAGATAGTCTTCGCGGATAACCAGTTGCGTATCCCCGAGTAAAAAGGCGCACTGGCCGGAGGTTGCATCCGGCCAGCTTTATTTGCCCCCTAAACGGGGCCCCCATATACTTTTCTGGCGACACCCGGTATACCTGAGTGTCGGATTTCTTATGAATAATCTCCAACCTGGTGGTACGCGGTACATGACAGAGCTGTTTACCGAGAATAATAAAAATGGCCTGACCCGGGAGCTTATTGAAGCTCTGTTCCCGATATTTGAGCAAGCCAGTGCCGGCGCGATTGCAGTAGATTGTTACGACAGGATCACCTGGATTAACAGCAGTTACTCGAATCTGCTGGGTTTTGACGACCCGGTCCAGGTTGTTGGCAAGCCTGTTCGCCAGATTATTCCGCAGACCCGAATGCCCGAGGTTGTCGAAACGGGTAAACCCCTGTTGCTGGACATCATGGAGTACGACAAACAGCAGCTGGTGGTGACGCGCCTGCCCTACTATAACGAGAGTGGCCATATAATCGGGGCTGTTGCCTTCGTGCTTTACGACGACTTGCAGCCACTGACGCCACTGGTCTCCAAGTACCGGCGACTGCACCAGGATCTGGCCGCAGCCCGGAAGGCTCTGGCGAAGAAAGCCCGGGGTACCCGCTATAACCTGAGTGACTTTGTGGGTGCCAGCCCGGCTGCGCTTGAGGTTAAGCGCCGGGCGCGCCTGGCAGCGGGCCGTGATATGCCGGTTCTGCTGCTTGGCGAAACCGGTACCGGTAAAGAGGTTCTGGCGCAGGCTATCCACTCTATGTCTGCCCGGGACGACAAACCCTTTGTTGGCGTGAATGTGGCGGCTATTCCTGACAACCTGCTGGAAGCGGAATTTTTTGGTGTGGCTCCGGGCGCTTATACCGGCGCTGACCGGCGTACCCGGGAAGGCAAGTTTCAGCTTGCCAATGGTGGCACTCTGTTTCTGGATGAGGTGGGCGATATGCCGCTGCCTCTGCAGGCCAAACTGTTGCGGGCGCTTCAGGAAGGAGAAATTGAACTGCTTGGCTCCAACAAAGTGGTACAGGTGGATGTGCGGGTTGTTGCAGCAACCAGCCGAAATCTTGAGGCCATGATTGCCGCCGGGGATTTCCGGTCAGATTTGTATTACCGGCTTAATGTGCTGGAAATTCCCATACCGCCCCTGCGTGACCGGCTGGCGGATCTGGGTATTTTGTGCGAATCCTTGCTTGGGCAGATCTGCGATGGCCTGGATATGCGCGGGGAAATCACCGATGCCGGGGTGTCCGCACTAGGCGATTATGACTGGCCCGGGAATATCCGTGAATTGCGTAACGTGCTCGAACGGGCCCTGACGATGGGAGAAGATGGCGGATTACTGGATGCCGATGCCATTTTCAAAGTACTGCCGCGCACGGGAAACCGTATCGTGTCGTTTTCAACTCCACGTCCGGTACGGCCTCTGGCGCAGGTTGTTGCTGAAGCAGAGTCTCAGGCCATTCAGGATGCGCTGGTTGCCAGCCGTGGTAATCGCACCCGGGCTGCAAAACTGTTGAATATTTCCCGCTCCGTTCTCTATGACAAACTCTCAAGGCTGTCCTGAAAACAGGACAGTTGTCCTTAAATAAAGACACTTTTCTTCTGTTAATTCCTGAGGTGTTCGATAACCCGGACAATCTACGTAATCCTGCTTACGTAAATATCCCTAATACTCTGATAAATATAGAAAAATCCTTCTTGGCATGGTCCCTGCAATTTCCGTAGGGCGAGACGTCAGATAACCGGTAAAACAAAACTGGCGCCCGATGTTGGACCCATTAGCCTGTCGGTTCTGTTTTCGGTGTTATCTGGCTGAATTCGAAACCAGGCCCATTGGTTGCAAACCCTGGGCCTGATACAACAACAAGAAGGATCCTCTTCATGTCTATCAAACAAAAGCTTTCCAGCCTGACGCTGGGTATTACGGCAGCCGCTGTTATGTCCGGTGCAATGATCAGCAGTGATGCCATGGCATCAGAGAAGGTTCGCTGGCAGGTGCCACTGGCCTTCCCTTCGCATCTGATCGGGCTGACCACGCCGGTGAAATACCTGACTGAAAACCTGAAAAACATCTCCGGTGGTGACGTACAACTGAAGTATTACGAGCCCAATGAACTGGTTCCACCGTTTGAAATCATGGATGCCGTCAGTTCTGGCAAGTATCCGGCCGGTTATACCTGGGTTGGCTATGATCAGGGCACCATTCCTGCCTTGCCGCTTTATTCTGGCGCACCCTTTAACATGGAGCCGCCGGCTTACCTTGCCTGGTACTACGAGGGCGATGGCCGCAAACTTCTGGAAGAAATTTACGCGAAGCGGAACATTCACCCCATGCTGTGCAGCATCATCGGCCCTGAGGGTGCTGGCTGGTTTGCGGATCCGATCAAAAGTGTAAAAGATTTTGATGGTCTCAAGATCCGCTTTGCCGGTATTGGTGGCAAGGTTCTGGAGAAGCTTGGAGCCTCGGTAACCATGGTACCGGGCGGCGAGCTCTATCAGGCACTGGAGCGTGGCACCATTGACGCGACAGAATTCTCTCAGCCAGCCATCGACAAGATGCTGGGCCTGGACCAGATCATCAAGAACTACATCATGCCAGGCTGGCACCAGACGCTGACCACCTCTCACCTGCTGGTCAACCAGGATGTCTGGGATGGCCTTGAGCCAGAGAGCCGTGCCCTGATTGAGATGGGTTGTGAGGCTGCCACACTGAAAGGCTTTGCTCAAAGCGAGTGGGCACAGCCAACCGCACTTCGTGAGTACGAAAAAGAAGGTGTAAACGCGCAAACTCTGCCTGAGCCGGTACTGCGCGAGCTTCAGAAAGTAACCAACGAGGTGCTGGATGAAATCGCGGCGAAGGATGAGATGTTCAACAAGGTACTGACCAGCCAGCGTGACTTCATGGAACATCACTCTATCTGGCACTCCAAGGGCTACCTGCCCCGGGATTTCTACAAGTACGACTGATCAACGGATGATTACTCCGGCGGGTAACGGCTGGCCGTTACCCGCTTTTTCACCCCCGCATCCGGAAATTCCGAGGTTCCTGTGACTGATAATAATGTATCCCGGGCTGACCATGCCCCGGTACCCAACGGTGATGTATTGCCTACCAATAAGCTGTCGTGGCGGCTTGACCAGTTGGTAGAGTCTGTTGGACGCCTTGCGTCCTGGCTTTGGATCGGCGTATTGATTGTTGTTCTGATCAGCGTCTTTTCACGCTATGTGTTGGCCCAGGGGAATATTGCCCTGGAAGAACTGTCCTGGCACCTGTTTGGTATAGCCACCATGTTAACTCTGGGCTTCGCCGTTGTGCGCGACGACCTTGTCCGGGTTGATGTCCTGAAAGAAAACTTCTCGCTACGCACACAAGCCACCATTGAAATTCTTGGCATTGTGCTGCTGGCCCTGCCGATCATTGCTTTAATGATTGATTCGCTGGTGCCCTATGCCTGGACTGCCTGGATTTATGATGAGCACTCTCAGGCTCCCAGCGGGCTGCCGCACCGGTGGGTGTTTAAAAGCATTATACCCCTGGGCCTCGCTATAGTGATGGTCGCCCTGGCATCACGAGCCCTGCGTTGCAGTACCTATCTGTTTAATTTCCCACGGGCTTTCTCGCCCACTGATGATGGCCGCGATTCCGCCGGTCATTCAAATCCCTGAGCCAGGAGCGATCGTCATGGGTATAGAAGCGATTCTTGTCATTGCCATGTTCAGCAGCTTCATGGTGCTTTTGTTGTCTGGTTTCCCGGTGGCATGGTCACTGGGGGGTGTCGGCCTGGTATTCGCGATAACCGGGCACGTCATGGTGGAGTATTTTGACGCGCCTCTGTGGTTTACTTGGCAGGGCACCATCGGCGTACTGGATGCCCGGATATACGGTATTCTCGCCAACGAATTGATGGTGGCGCTGCCCATGTTTATCTTTATGGGCATCATGCTTGACCGTTCAGGCATTGCAGAAAAACTGATGCACAGCCTGGTCAGGGTGCTTGGCCCGTTGCGCGGTGGTTATGCCATAACCGTTGTTATTGTCGGCGTGTTGCTGGCGGCCTCCACCGGCATAGTCGGTGCGTCGGTTGTGCTTCTGGGCATGCTGTCTCTCGGGCCGATGATGCAGGCCAACTACAACAAATCTCTGGCCGTAGGTACCGCCTGTTCGGTGGGAACCCTGGGCATACTGGTGCCGCCAAGTATCATGCTGGTACTGATGGCAGACCGCCTGGGAACATCAGATGCCTCTGTGGGTAAACTGTTCATGGGCGCATTGATACCGGGTGTCATGCTGGCCACCCTGTATGTTCTCTATATTGTGATTGCCTCGTTTATTAAAAAGGATCTGGCACCGGCGCCCACCTACCACGAGAAACTGGATGGTAAGGCGCTACTGAAAGTGTTCTGGGCCGTTACACCGCCAATGACACTGATTATTGCCGTGCTGGGCTCTATCTTCTTTGGTATCGCCACCACAACAGAAGCCTCTGCCGTAGGTGCAGGCGGGGCCATGCTAATGGCGTTTGTCAGTAAACGTCTGGATATGAAAACCCTGAAAGACTCGTTGTACCAGACCAGCCGGACTTCTGCGTTTATCTTCGGGATCTTCATCGGCGCCACCGTATTTGCATCGGTACTGCGTGGCCTGGGTGGTGATGAGGTCATTGAGGGAGCCATCACCGGGCTGCCATTCGGAACCAATGGTGTTTTGCTGACCGTTCTGTTTATTACCTTCCTGCTGGGGTTCTTCCTTGACTGGGTGGAGATCACCCTGATCATCCTGCCGCTGGTCGCTCCGGTGCTGTTCAAGATGGGTATTGATCCGGTCTGGTTCGCCATTATGTTTGCGATTTGTTTACAAACATCATTTCTGACGCCACCGGTAGGCTTCTCCTTGTTCTATATTAAAGGAGTGTGCCCTCCGGGTATTACTACCCGTCACATATATATGGGCGTAATGCCATTCATTGTTCTGCAGTTGCTGGCGCTAACGCTGGTGTTCTGCTTTGAGCCACTGGCAACCTGGTTGCCAACGGAAGTATACGGCGGCCCCTGAGGCGGAACGGATAACCGCCCAGACTATTTTTGAATAACAATAAGGAGACTGAAACTCATGCGTCTAGAAAACCGTATTGCCCTGATAACCGGGGCGGGCCGAGGTATCGGCCGGGCCATTGCCGAGCATTATGGCCGGGAGGGAGCCAGAGTAGCCGTGGCAGACCTGACCATCGACAGCGCTCAGGACACTGTCGATGCCATTCAGAAGGCGGGTGGTACGGCAATGCCGCTGGCCATGGATGTAACCAATGAGCAGGCCGTGAATGATGGTGTGGCGGCGGTGGTAAAACGGTGGGGCGGGCTCGATATCGCTGTGGCGAATGCCGGCATCCAGCATATCGACCCGGTGCACAGCCTGTCGTTTTCCAACTGGAGCAAAGTGGTAAGCGTGCATCTGGACGGGGCATTCCTTGTTACCCGGGCGGTGCTGCCGCACATGTACGCCAAAAGTGGAGGTACCATGCTCTACATGGGCTCGGTACACTCTCATGAAGCGTCGGCCCTGAAGGCACCCTACGTTGCCGCAAAACACGGCATGCTTGGCCTGTGCCGGGTAGTGGCGAAAGAGGGCGCTGAGCATGGCGTTCGCAGCAACATTATCTGCCCCGGTTTCGTGCGTACCCCCCTGGTAGATAAGCAGATTCCCGAACAGGCAAAGGAGCTGGGGCTATCCGAACAGGAAGTGATCAGCAATGTCATGTTGAAAAATACCGTGGATGGTGAATTTACCACGCTGGAAGATGTCTCTGAACTGGCTGTGCATCTGGCCGCTTTCCCATCCGCCGCACTGACAGGCCAGTCTATTGTTGTCAGCCATGGCTGGCATCTGCAATAACCTACAGGAGAGGCAGATGAGTAACACAGAACAATCACCGGTGGTCTGGTCTCCCTCGGATGACACCCTGGCCAACTCCCGGATGGGGCGGTTCAGAACCTGGCTGGAAGATCAGGATTTCGGGCCATTCGCCGATTACCATGCCCTGCATAAATGGTCGATTGATAACCTTGAGACCTTCTGGAACAGCGTCTGGAATTACTGCGGGCTGGTCTGGGAAACCCCTGCGACCAGCGTGCTGGGCAAACGCGAGATGCCCGGTGCTGAGTGGTTTCCGGGTATGAGACTGAACTTTGCCGCCAACCTGTTGCGGCTGGCGGACGATCACGGTGAACGGGAAGCCGTCGTCAGTTACTGTGAAACCCGCCCGGTACTGCGCCGCACCTATGCAGAACTGAAATCAGATGCCGGTGCACTGGAGGCCTTCCTGCGCACCAAAGGCATTAAGCATGGTGATCGCATTGCCGGTGTGGTCACCAATGGTTACGAAGCCCTGGTGGGCATGCTGGCCACGACCAGTCTCGGGGCTATCTGGAGTTCTGCGTCTCCCGACTTTGGTGTCGGTGCCATTCTGGACAGGTTTGGCCAGATTGAGCCGGCTGCGCTGATCGTCGTAAATGGCTATGGCTATGGCGGTAAGGTATTCGCTCGCCAGAGTGATTTTGTCGGCCTGGTTGAAGG
>CAYUTG010000050.1:0-15407 GCA_964447555.1 uncultured Marinobacter sp. | reverse complement strand
CGATTCTCTTCTTGATGATGTCACTGATCTCGGATGGATTCAGTTGCTGCATGCCAATATCCTCAAACCTTGTGCTGAAATCAGGAGCCCAGTGCGTCGGCCATTTTGGTCAGCTTTCCGCGTACAGAGGCGTCAATGACCAGATCGCCGGTGTGAATAATCACACCACCGATCAAAGACTTGTCCAGTGACGCTGCGAGTGACACTTTGCGCTCAAGTTTGGTCGAAAGTGCCTGGGCGAGCTTCTGTTGCTGTTCGTCCGTCAGCGCGAACGCTGCGGTTACTTCGATATCAACAGTGCGCTCCAGATCAGCCCGGTACGTGTTGAAGAGCGCTGCAATCTCGGGAAGAAGAGCCAGGCGGCGATTTTCAGCCAGCACCATGAAAAAGTTACCAAGCTGCTCAGGGGCTCCGTCTCCGGTCACCTCCAGAATTAACTCAGCCTTCGTCTTCTCTTCCAGCCCCGGATTCGCGAGAAGCTGTCGAATGTCTTCGTTCGCGGTGACCTGTCCGGCAATCGTCAGCACCTGGGACCACTCAGCCAATTGCTCGTGTTCCTGAGCGGCCTTGAATGCTGCTTTCGCGTATGGACGGGCCAGCGTTCTCAGTTCTGCCATGATGAACCTCGTCGTGTAGAGTTCTGCTGCCCGTTTTTCCAGCATCTCATTGTGCCTGGAGGCATCGACAGAGGTTTCCAGGATCTTCTCAGCACCCGCGACTGCAATCGCTGCAACTTCTGCACGCAAGGTATCACGAGCCTGATTGCGCTCCTGCTCAATTTCAGCCTTGGCCTGCTCAATCAGCTTTTCGCCTTCTTTGCGGGCATCTTCTTTAGATGCTTCCACAATCTGAGCGGCACGCTTGTTGGCCTGTTCGATCAGGCCGGCAGCCTGCTGCTTCGCTTCCCGCAGTTCCTGAGCGGACTTGTCTTGTGCCAGCTCAAGATCACGTGCTGCGCGATCTGAAGCAGCCAGTCCGTCAGCGATCTTCTTTTGTCGTTCCTGCAAAGCCGCGATGACCGGCGGCCAGATCAGCTTCATGCAGAAAACAACAAAGATAAAGAACGCGATGGCTTGACCAAGAATCGTCAAATTAATGTTCACGTCTTCACCTCTCGCCTGTTATGTAAGAAAACACCGGTCCGGATATTCCGGAGGCGAGTCAATTAACCGGCGACCTGGCCGATGAACGGGTTGGCGAAGGTGAAGAACAGTGCAATACCAACACCGATCATGGGTACGGCGTCCAGCAGGCCCGCAACGATGAACATTTTAACCTGCAGCATCGGAGTCATTTCCGGCTGACGAGCGGCACCTTCCAGGAATTTGCCACCCAGAATACCAAAGCCAATAGCGGTACCCAGTGCGCCCAGGCCGATCAGCAACGCAACAGCAATCGCGGTCATTCCAACTACAGTTTCCATGATAACTCCCAGTTTTCAGTTTGGTTTTCGGTTTAAGGGTTTAAAACTACGGTTTTCAGTACAGAAATCAGTGATTATCTTCGCTTGCCATACTCAGGTAAACGATGGTCAGTATCATAAAGATAAAGGCCTGCAATGTGATGATCAGTATATGGAAAATTGCCCAGGGCACAGACAGCGGCCACTGAGCCCAGAACGGCAGTAGTGCGATCAGAACAAAGATCAGTTCGCCGGCGTACATGTTGCCGAACAGTCGCAGTGCCAGTGAAATTGGCTTGGCCAGCAGGCTGACACCTTCCAGCAACAGGTTGACCGGAATCAGTATGATTTTCAGAAGCAGGTTGTCAGAAGAGAAGGGGTGCATGGTCAGTTCACCGGCAAACCCACTAATGCCCTTGACCTTAACGCTGTAATAGAGAATCAGCGCGAATACCGACAGTGACATCCCCAGAGCGACGTTAACGTCCGTTGTGGGAACAATCTTCATGTACGGGAAGCCCGCCAAGGTAAACAGATGTGGAATAAAATCAACCGGTATCAGATCCATCAGGTTCATCAGGAAAACCCAACAGAAAATGGTCAGTGCCAGTGGCGCAATAACGGCATTTTTGCCGTGGAAGGTTTCCCTGACGCTGTTATCAACAAATTCCACCATGATTTCAACGAAGTTCTGAAGCCCGCCGGGCACGTCCGACGTTGCACGCTTGGCGACCAGACGAAACAGAAACAGAAACAGTGCCCCCAGGCCGATGGCCCAGGCCATGGAATCGACATGAATTGCCCAGAAGCCCATGTCCGCAGCTTCCTGAGAGGTTTGTGCAATGGTCCAGGATGCATGGGAAAGCACGCTGCCATCAAATCTTTCATAACCTGCCGGCAGTTGCCCATAGGTCAGGTTCTGAAGGTGATGCTGGATATATTCGGATGTTGTGCCTGCCATATCGTTCTCTCAGGTCCTGTTAGCGTCGCTGCGTGCTGCTTACCAGAAACAGCGTCAACCAATTGGTAACCAGCAGGATCGCAAATGTAAAAAAAAGCGCCGCTATATCAAGCGGCTGAATCCATTTGAAGGCCATCATAAAAAAAACGGCCGCCAGGATGAGCTTACCGGCCTCACCCTGGTAGAAAGAATTCATAATCTTTTTAGCGGATCGCGCACCGGAGTAGCGAAACGCTTTTAGCGCGAAGTAACCGTGGGGTACTAAAAAAATCAAACCACCCACCAGCGCTGAATAACCGGAGACCTGACCACGTAGCGCAAGAAAGCCCAGACAGACCACCACAAGTACCGCACTTTTTATCAAAAACCATCGTACGATGGGCGGACGGCCTATACCGCGTGGAATTGCCTTCGTCATTGTCGTCCCGGATGTACGATATTTTCACCTGATGCCGCTCAAAAAATAGCCAAAGACTAAACATGAGCGCCGCAGATTATATGTGTTCAATGTACATGAATCAACAGAGATAGTGCGTGTGTACGTGTTTCTGGCACAGATTGTGTAGGTTACAGCCTGCTACCGGATATGATCCAGAATTCCGTCCAGTTCATCCAGGGAGGTGTATTCGATCACCAGTTTACCTTTGCCACGCTGGCCATGGGCGATGGATACCCGGGCGCCAAGGCGCTCAGCCAGATCGTCCTGCAGGGCACGGATGTTGGGATCCAGTGGTTTCTTTTCTGCAGGCTTGCCGTTGGCCAGCTCCTGCTGAATACGGCGCACCAGTGCTTCCGTCTGGCGTACCGACAGGGACCGGGCAACAACCTGCCGGGCCACTTGCATCTGTTGCTCAGGTGGCAGGGTCAGCATGGCGCGCCCGTGCCCCATTTCCAGATCGCCGTGTTCCAGCATCAGCCGAACGTCTTCCGTCAGGCTGATCAGCCTGAGCAGGTTAGTGATGGTGCTGCGGGATTTACCAACCGCTTCGGCAACCTGTATCTGGGTCAGCCCGAACTCGTCCTGCAGGCGCTGAAGTGCAAACGCTTCTTCGATGGGATTGAGGTTTTCCCGCTGGATATTCTCGATCAGCGCCATGGCAATGGCGGTTTCATCGGGAACATCACGGATAATGGCCGGAATACTGTCGAGTTCTGCTATCTGGGTGGCGCGCCAGCGGCGCTCACCGGCAATCAGTTCGTACCGGCCCTCATCAACAGGACGAACCACCACCGGCTGCATGACGCCTTGCTGACGAATAGAATCCGCCAGTTCCTGCAGTGCGGCCGGGTCCATATCCCGGCGGGGCTGATACCGGCCACGCTGGATAAGATCAACGGGCAACTCTCGCAGTTCGCCATTATGATCTTGCTGATCCTGAGCCGGATTGACTCTGGAGCTGGCCAGCAGTGCATCCAGCCCCCGCTCCCCCAATCCTCGTTTTTTCGCCGCCATGATGTCTGTCATTCTTCCCGTTGAAAGTCGTCACGCAAGGGCGCGCTATGTTACACCGCAACCGGCGCCGTTGTCTTTTTTGAACCGTGTCGCCTCACCATTTCGCCCGCCAGGGCCAGATAGGCAATAGCGCCTTTGGAGGTGCGATCGTACTTCAGTGCAGGCAAACCATAGCTGGGTGCCTCGGCGAGACGGACATTGCGGGGAATGACCGCACGGTACACCTTATCGCCAAAATGCTCACTCAGCTGGCCGGACACATCCAGTGTCAGGCTGTTCCGGGGATCATACATGGTACGCAGAATACCTTCGATCTGAAGGTTCGGGTTCACAGTTTCCCGGATTTGCTCCACCGTGTTCAGCAGCGCCGCCAGGCCCTCAAGTGCATAATACTCACACTGCATAGGAATGAGTACGGAATCGGCAGCCGACAAGGCATTCACTGTCAACAGATTCAGAGAAGGCGGGCAGTCGATCAGAATATAATGGTAATGATCACGCAGGCTGTTCAGGGCCAGACGCAACCGGTGCTCCCGGCCAATTTCGTTCATCAGCTCTACTTCCGCAGCGGTCAGATCACCATTCGCGGGAAGTATGTCGAACCCGGAAGCTTCTGCGGGAATGATAACGTCGGCTGCCGAGGCGCGCTTGGTGAGCATATCGTAGCCTGAGCGTTCAAGCGTGTTCTTTTCCACGCCACTGCCCATGGTCGCATTCCCCTGGGGGTCCATATCTACCAGCAATACCCGGCGCTTGGTCGCGGCCAGTGAGGCGGCCAGGTTCACGCAGGTAGTGGTTTTGCCAACACCACCTTTCTGATTGGTTACTGCAATCACGCGCGCCATGTCTCGCTCCTGTTTGCGGTTTACTGGGACGGGGTTGCCCGGGCGATCACCAGCAGGTGCCGCTCACCATCGGTATCGGGAACCTTCAGGTTATGGCGGGATTCTACCTGCCAGCCGGCCGGAAGGGCAGCTACCTCATCATCCGGAAACTGACCTTTCATGGCAAGGAACTCGCCGTTACTGGCCAGAAGTTTACCGCACCAGTTCACCAGATTCTCCAACGCCGTAAACGCGCGGCTGCTGATCTGTGTAAAAGGCTGCTCTGGCTGGCAGGCTTCAGCCCGGCCATGGATAACCGTAACATTCTCCAAACCGAGTTCCAGCGCGCACTGATTCAGGAATCGGGTTTTTTTGCCATTGCTGTCCAGCAGGGTAAAACGTTTATCCGGAAGGGCAATGGCCAGGGGTATGCCCGGCAAGCCGCCACCGGCACCCACATCCAGCAAGTGCCCGGTGGTTACCCAGGGCAGAATGCTCAGGCTGTCGAGTAACTGGCGGGCCACCATTTCCCGTTCATCCCTGACGGCGGTCAGGTTATAGGCCCGGTTCCACTTGTTCAGGAGTGCCAGAAATGCCAGAAGCTGCTGTTGCTGCCCCTCACTGAGAGGCAGGTTCATGCCGGCCAGGCCATCGGCAAGCTGGCGTTGCCAGAGTGGGTTGGTCATGGAATCGGATTACGCGCTTTGTTTACGAAGCAAATCCCGCTTTTTCAGGTACACCAGAATCTGGCTGACTGCGGCAGGGGTTACACCCTGAATACGCGAGGCCTGAGCAACGGTTTCAGGGCGGACAGTTTTAAGTTTTTGTTTGATTTCATTCGATAAACCACCAATTACCTCATAATCCAGATCGATCGGCAGTGGTGTATTCTCATTCCGGCGCAGGCGCTCTATGTCGTCTTCCTGGCGGGAAATATAACCTTCGTATTTAATTTCAATTTCAACCTGGCCAGCAACACTGGGATCGTCCGCCTGCTCACCGCTTATTTCAGCAATGTGCCGGTAGGCAATCTCGGGGCGGCGCAACAACTCGGCCAGCGACTGATCACGGTGCAGCGGCTGCCTGAGAAAGCCGTTGGCGCGCACACCGGCGTCTGTATCAGGATGAACCCGGCTGGATTCCAGCCGGTTACGTTCCTTTTCTATGGCATTACGTTTGGTGCTGAACGCCTGCCAGTGGTCATCGTTCACCAGGCCCAGTTTGCGGCCGGTTTCTGTCAGGCGAAGGTCGGCGTTATCTTCGCGCAGAATCAGCCGGTATTCTGCCCGGCTGGTGAACATGCGATAGGGTTCCAGAGTACCCATGGTAATCAGGTCGTCTACCAGTACCCCCAGATAAGCTTCGTCACGGCGTGGGTACCATTCGTCTTTGTCCTGAGCGCGCAAAGCCGCGTTGATACCTGCCAGCAGGCCCTGAGCGCCGGCTTCTTCGTAACCGGTGGTGCCATTTAGCTGGCCGGCAAAATACAGCCCCTGAATAAACTTGGTTTCCAGCGTATGCCGCAGGTCTTGCGGGTTCAGATAATCGTATTCAATCGCGTAACCCGGCCGGGTAATGTGGGCATTTTCAAAGCCGGGAATGCTGCGCACTGCCGCCAGCTGGATATCAAAAGGCAGGCTGGTGGAAATACCATTCGGATAGAGTTCATTGGTGGTCAGACCTTCCGGCTCCACAAAAATCTGATGGGAGTTTTTGTCTGCGAAGCGGCTCACCTTGTCTTCAATAGACGGGCAATAGCGCGGCCCGACACCCTCAATGTTACCGGCAAACATCGGTGAACGATCAAACCCGCTACGAATGATGTCGTGGGTCTGTTCCGTGGTTCGGGTGATGTAACAGCAAATCTGCTCCGGATGCTCGTTCTGATGTCCGGTAAAGGACATCACCGGCGCCGGGTTATCGCCCCATTGCTCCTGCATCACAGAAAAATCGACGGTTCGGGCATCAATGCGCGGTGGCGTGCCGGTTTTCAGCCGGCCCACGTTGAAGGGCAACTCACGCAGCCGTTTGGCCAGCGCATTGGCCGGCGCATCACCGGCCCGGCCACCGGCATGGTGTTTCATACCGATATGTATCACACCACCCAGAAAGGTGCCGGTAGTCAGCACCACGGTTTTGGCGTTAAAACGAATACCCGTCTGCGTGATCACCCCGGTTACCTGATCATTTTCAACCATCAGGTCGTCGGCAGCCTGTTGAAACAAGGTCAGGTTAGGCTGATTTTCCAGCACCTGACGAATGGCGGCTTTGTACAACACCCGGTCTGCCTGGGCACGGGTTGCCCGCACTGCCGGGCCCTTTCGGCTGTTCAGAACACGAAACTGAATGCCGGCCAGGTCGGTTGCATGGGCCATGGCCCCACCCAGTGCATCAATTTCTTTAACCAGATGGCTTTTACCAATACCGCCGATGGCCGGATTGCAGGACATTTGCCCGAGCGTTTCAATGTTGTGGGTCAGCAGCAGTGTGCTTGAGCCCATGCGGGCCGCGGCCAGCGCAGCCTCTGTGCCGGCATGGCCACCGCCAATGACAATCACATCAAAACGGGTTGGAAAATCCACAGTTCACCTCAGACATCGGGGACAAAAAAAGCAGGAGGGCGAGTATAACGCCTCACTTTGGAAAATGCAGTCTGAATGCACAAATTTTAACCAGACTGGTTCAACGGGAACGTATTATTGCGCATGGTAAAAACCGAAACTACTGGCTTTTCATCAGCTTGAAAGTGCCTTCTAAGAAAAGTTTTCAAGAAAGTTATCCACATAAAAGAACACTTGCCAGGCACCTTAAAAAATCCATTAAGTTACTGTTTTATAGTATTAAAAAATATTTCATTCAAAGCTTGTCCGCAGGTTGTTCAAATAATTATCCACAGATTCAATGGCGCGGTGACCCTGTCTCGGGGCCTGAGCCACTGGCCGCCAGCCGCTCCAGCTCTCTGGCGGTCGCATTGGCAGGTTTTGCATAGCCGGCCAGCAAATTATAAAGCACCGGAATGATGAACAGCGTCAATGCGGAGGCGAATATCAGCCCACCCATAATAACCACACCAATAGCCGCCCGGCTTTCTGCACCGGCACCGGTTGCAATCACCAGGGGTACAGCGCCAAAGATGGTGGATATGGTGGTCATCAGAACGGGCCGGAAGCGCAGGCTAGCACCGTGATAGATGGCTTCTCTTACTGCATAACCTTCATCCCGCAGTTGATTAGCAAATTCGACAATCAATATACCGTTTTTTGCCATCAGGCCCAGCAGCATAATAATGCCGATCTGGCTGTAAATATTCAGGCTGATGCCAGACCACCACAAAGCCAGCAGGGCCCCGGTAATCGCAAGGGGTACCGACAGCATAATGATCATGGGGTGAATCCAGCTTTCAAACTGGGCGGCCAGCACCAGAAAGACGATGATGAACGCCAGACCAAAAGTGACGTAGATAGCCGATGAAGATTCCTGGAATTCCCGGGATAACCCCTGGTAACTCACTCGTGCTTCAGGGGGCAGGGTGTCTGCCGCCAGATCACTCAGGTAGGTAAGCGCAGAGCCCAGATCATAACCATCCGCCAGGGACGCGCTGATCACTACAGCCGGCAGGCGTCCAATACGGCGGAGATCCGGGTTGGCCCCCACCTCTTTTACCGAGACCAGTGCCTGTAACGGAATCAGTGTGCCTCCGTCTCTGGGTCTCAGAAAGATCTGTCCGAGATCTTCCGGCGTTGCCCGGTCTTCGTCGGCGGCCTGCACGATGACATCGTATTCCCGCCCCCGGTCCAGATAGGTCGTTACCTGCCTGGAAGCCAGCATGGTTTGCAGCGTTAACCCGACATCCTGAACGGTAATGTCCAGATCGGCCGCCCGCTCGCGGTCAATAAACACCCTGAGCTCTGGCTGGGTCAGCTCAAAGTCGGTATCCAGATTCAGTAAACCAGGGTAGTTCTTTGCACGCTCAACCAGTTCTTCACTCCAGTTCTGAACCGATTCGTAATCCGGCCCGGCAACCACAAACTGTACTGCCTGGCTAAAGCCCCTCTGGCCCAGACCCGGAGGGTTCACTGCAACTGCCCGAATACCCGATACCTGACGCAGTTTCTCGCGCAACTCGCGGGTAACCTGCTGTTGGGGGATATCCCGCTGATCCCAGTGATTCAGCCCCATTATCATGAACGCACCACTGCCATCGCCACCAAACCCGATAATAGACAACAGCCGGCTGGCAACACCGGATTCCATATAAGGTAACAGTTGCTGCTCGGCTTTCCGGATATAGTAATCCGTGTATTCAACCGTTGAGCCACGGGGTGCACTGGCGGGCATAATAATAACCCCCCGGTCTTCTGTCGGTGCCAGCTCCTGGGGCAATTTCGGGTAAATGGCAACCGCAGCAATAATACCCGCCAGCCCGATGCCCAATAGCAGGCCCGGCTGATTGAGAGAGAAGCGGAGCAAGCGCTGATACCCATGCGTCAGTCCATTCAGGCATTTTTCACTAAACGCCCAGAGGCGATGGTTCTCCACGGTTTCCGGGCTATGCCTGAGCCACCTGGAGCACAGCATCGGTGTCAGCGTAAGCGCTACCAGGCTGGACACCACCACCGCAGCCGCCAGCGTAAAGCCAAACTCAGCAAACAACCGGCCCACGTTGCCGCCCATAAACGAGATAGGCACAAACACGGCCACCAGCGTCAACGTGGTTGCAATAACGGCGAAAGCGACCTGACGGGTTCCCCGAAAAGAGGCCAGCAAGGGTGGTTCCCCGTGATCGATTCGCCGCTGCACGTTTTCCAGCACCACAATGGCATCGTCCACCACCAGCCCGATGGCCAGGATAATGGCCAGCAGAGTCAGCACGTTGATGGAAAACCCCAGAAATCCCAAACCGATAAATGCACCAATAACCGCCACCGGTATGGTTACCGCCGGAATCAGCGTGGCACGCCAGGAGCGCAGGAACAGAAAGATCACCAGAATGACCAGCGACACCGAGATCGCCAGTGTGATCATCACCTCTTTGATAGAAGCCCGGATAAAAATGGATTCGTCATAGTTTTTCGTGATGGTTATTTCCGGAGGCAGTGTTTTCCGGATGCTCTCCAGGCCGGCACTGACCGCGTCAGAAACCGCCACGGTATTGGCCTTGGACTGACGAATAATGCCCATACCTATGGCAGTCTGGCCATCAGACCTGAAAATACTGGTATTTGATTCCACCCCCATCTGCACATTGGCAACCTCACCAAGACGCAGCAGGTTATTGCCATCACGGCGCACCACCAGATTACGGAACTCGTCTACTGTTGAAAGACGGCCTTCGGCACGGACGGTAAACGCCCGGGTTGAGGATTCCACCTTCCCGGCCGGTAATTCCACATTGTTGGCACGCAGGGCCGATTCCACGTCGGCCACCGTGATATTCCGGGCAGCCAGCCGGTCACGATCCAGCCAGACACGGATGGCATAACGGCGTTCGCCACCAATGCGCACATCCGCCACACCATCCAGCACAGACAACCGGTCTTTCAGCACGCGATCGGCAAAATCACTCATCCGGGCGCTGTCCCAGACATCACTCCGCAGGGTTAGCCACATCATTGGCCGGGCGTCTGAATCAGCCTTGCGTACGATGGGTGGATCTGCCTCATCGGGCAATCGGTTGATAATCCGGGAGACGGCATCGCGGACATCGTTGGCGGCGATATCCACATCTCGGGAGATAGCAAACTCAATGCTGGTACGAGACCGGCCCTGCCGGGTTGATGACTGAATCGACCGGATTCCCTCTATACCACTGATGGCCCCCTCGATAACCTGGGTAACCTGGGTATCGACCACCTCGGCAGCCGCCCCCGTGTAATTGGTGGATACAGAAACAACCGGCGGATCAATATCGGGGTATTCCCGAACCGGAAGGCCCAGCAGGGCAGCCAGGCCGAACACCACAACGAGCAAGCTGAGAACCGTTGCAAAAACCGGCCGCTTGATAGAAATGTCGGACAAAACCACGATCAGGAATCCACAGACTGGTTAAACCGGTTAACCGGGATGGCATGCTGGTTGTCAGTGACATCAATACGGTCGCCCGTACTTAACCGGTCCTGACCGGTAACAATCACCTCATCGTTTGCCGTTAACCCCTCCACAATTTCTACCAGCCCCGGCATACGAGTGCCCAGAGTGACTGAAACACGCCGGGCAACGCCATCGTCTGCCACAAACACATACTGATCATTACCACGCACCGTCACGGCCTGCTCCGGCACCACCAGCCCCCGCCGCTCACGAAGCACCAGGGTTACGGCCATGAACTGGCCGGGCCGTAACTTGCCATCAGGGTTATCAATCAGCGCCCGCACGGGCAGCGTCCGGCTTAACTCATCAAAACGGGTGCCTAATTCAGAGAGATGACCAATGAAGGACTCACTGGGATAAGCGGGTGAGGAAGCACTTACTTCCTGCCCAAGGGCAACGTCGCCGGTAAATCGCTCAGGTATCGCGAAGTTGAGTTCCATCTGATCTGTTGTATCCAGCGTGGCCAGGCTCATACCCGCAGAGACATAGGCTCCGATACTGACATCACTCAAACCGACCACACCGGCAAAAGGCGCTTCAATACGGTGGTTATCCAGTTGCACCTGAACAGCCTGGCGCTGAGCGTTTGCCACGTTCACCGCCGTACGTAACTCATCAACCTGAGCCTGGGAAACACTGTTACTGGAACGCAGGCGCACGGCCCGTTCAAGCTGACGCCGGGCATCGTCAAGGCGGGCTTCGATAACCTGAAGATCAGCCCGGATCTGGCGATCATCCAACTGAACCAGAACATCTCCCCGGTTTACCGGTTGGCCGGGTTTCAGGTTCAAGGTTACGATTCGCCCACTGACTTCGGTCGTCAGATCAACCGAACGCTGCGCCCGGAGGTTGCCAACGGCATTAACCACATCACGCACGGTGTCCTGTTCCGGTGAAACCGCATTAACAACACTGGCTGGTTGCTTATGGCTGCTTTGTGCCTGGGCGTCAGTTTCTGAATACTGGTAAAAAATGGCAGCACCTGCTGCAACGGCAACCAGAAAAAGTGCAACCAACCACTGCTTCCACATAACATTTCCCGTGCATAAGACGTCCACTTGGCTTCCCACAGCACAATACCCAATGCGGGCCTGCCCGGCCAGCACTCCCTGCGTTCCAGAACCCTGATTCAAATAATGTCATTTCAGCCAATTATCCTTGCTGACAAGGTGGCAGGCGGTTTTCGTCAATGGCAGCACACTGAAAATCCCGTAAAACAGCAGCTAATGGAGGCACATCCTCCGAATGAGTTAACGACAGAACCATGAGGTCCCGATATGCCGGTATACAAAGCGCCATTGCGCGACATGAAGTTTCAGCTCAATGAAGTGTTTGATTATCCGGGGCACTACAAGGGGCTTAAAAGCGGTGAGAATGCGACACCAGACATAGTTGACGCCATTCTGACGGAATGTGGACGCTTTTCCGAGGAAGTGCTGAGCCCCCTTTACCAATCCGGTGATGAGGAAGGCTGCACACTGAAAGACGGTGTAGTAAGCACACCCAAAGGCTTCAAAGAGGCGTACAACCTGCATACACAGGGTGGCTGGCAGGGATTGTCTGCGCCAGAGGAGTTCGGTGGCCAGGGTCTGCCTGCGTCTATGGGCCTGTTAAAACAGGAGATGATGGGAACGGCGAACTGGTCTTTCTCGATGTATCCTGGCTTATCCATTGGTGCCATGAACACCATCTTTCTGCACGGCAGTGAAGAGCAGAAGAAAACCTATCTGACACCGCTAACCGAAGGCTCCTGGGCAGGCACTATGTGCCTGACTGAACCCCAGTGCGGTACCGATCTCGGGCAGGTAAAAACCAGAGCAGAGCCACAGCCAGACGGCAGTTACAAAGTGACCGGAACCAAGATTTTTATCTCCTCCGGTGATCACGATCTCACTGAGAATATTGTTCACATTGTGCTGGCACGCCTACCCGATGCCCCCAAAAGTACCCGTGGTATCAGCCTGTTTATCGTGCCCAAATTCCTGCCCGACGCACAGGGCGGCGTTGGTGAACGTAACGCGGTCAGTTGTGGCAGCCTGGAAAAGAAAATGGGCATCAAGGCCTCTGCAACCTGTGTGATGAATTTCGACAATGCCACCGGGTTTCTGATTGGCCCGGAGAACGAAGGCCTGAACTGCATGTTCACCTTTATGAACACAGCTCGGATCGGTACCGCCATTCAGGGGGTCGGCCCGGCCGAACTGTCCTATCAGTGGGCACTTGCGTACGCCAAAGAACGGCGTTCCATGCGGGCACTATCGGGTAAGAAAGATCCGGATGAGGTAGCCGATGCCCTGATTCACCACGCCGATGTTCGCCGCATGCTTCTCACCCAGAAAGCGATCGCGGAAGGTGGCCGGGGCATGCTGTATTACGCAGCACGGCTGGCCGATCACATGGTCGAGGCCCACACAGCAGGGGACGAGAAAAAAGCCAACAAATACGATGACAAACTCGGCTTCCTGACTCCGATATTAAAAGGTTTTCTGACCGAGATGGGCAATGAAGCGGCCAGCCTGGGAATGCAGGTTTTTGGCGGCCACGGGTATATCCGTGAACACGGCATGGAACAGATTGCCCGGGATACCCGGATAGCAACCCTGTATGAAGGCACCACCGGTATTCAGGGGCTGGACTTGCTTGGCCGGAAAGTTTTGCTGATGACCCAGGGCGGTGCGGTTCGGGAATTTACCCTGAGAGTTGTAAACTTTGCCCGCAAACACCTGGCCGACAAACGCACACGGCCATTTGCCACGGAACTGCTGAAGCTCTGTGCCCAGTGGAATCTGCTCACCGTGCGAATCATGCTGGCGGCCCGGAAAGACCGGGATACCGTGAGTTCAGCCGCCCACGATTTTCTGATGTACAGCGGATACGTAACCATGGCCTATATCTGGGCCAGGCAGGCAACCGTTGCCATCGACAAGCTGGACAATGGCGGTGAAGAATCCGACGCGTTTTACAACGCCAAAGTAGCAACCGCCGAGTTCTATTACGAGCGCCTGCTACCGCGCGCTCAAAGCCACGCTACCAGCATGCTAAGCCCAACTAAAAACCTGATGCAGCTGGATGCCGACGATATGGCCTTCACCGGCTGACCAGCCGGTGTTTCCAATCCCGGGGGTTTACCCCCGGGATTTTTTAGCAACCGATATGCTAAGGCGTTTTACAGGCCGTACTTGGTCTCTATCGCCTCAAACATGCCAGACTGATGCACTTTTTCCAACGCTTTGTTCAGCTTGTTTATAATGGCATCGGATGTGCCCGGGTTCATAGCCAGAAACAACTCGGTGTCGTTGAACGAGTAAACAGGTATCAGTCCCTCAACATCCTGCTGAGAGGCAAAATACGGCCCCGCCAGACGATCAGCAATCCATAAATCTATCTGACCAAGCTCCAAACGCTTAGGATTAAGATCATCGCTATCCAGTGCCGATACTTTGTACCCCCGCTTCAGAAGATACTTTGTCATAACATCGTTGCGATAGCCGCCAATCACCTTACCTTTTGCATCTTCCAGGCTATTCATTTTAATCTTTGAGTCAGCCGGCGCGAATATTGTCCAGAGGTTCTTGGTAAGGGGCCCAACCCATTTAAACAGTGGCGCCCTGTCCTCGGTGTAGGTAGTACAGAAAATGCCATGGTTACGCTTGCTGAGTGCCCGGTTGTATCCATAATCCCAGTTGCGAAGCTTAATCACGTAATCAAGATCTGTGTTCTTCAAAATGGCTTTGACCATTTCAGTGCAGATACCGTCAATACTGGAACCATTGTGCTCAAACGCCCGGCCGGTGGCACTCATGTTATAAGGCGGAAAGTTTTCGGTGTACAGGTAGAGCTTATCCGAAGCCTGAGCGCCAGAAGATATCGACAGAAAAGCCATCAATGATAAAAGCAAAGACAGGTATCGCACAGCTAACCTCCGTGAGTGCATGGTCGGTGACGACAAAAGTCTAGCCTAACGATTGACAATATTTAACATGATAAATGTGTGTTTTCGTAATGCACGACCGTAATTCTCGTTTTTTGCATCGGCTATTGTCGGAACAGTCTCCGAGATAAACCTTACTTCCCAATACAGAATCTAACATAACATTTAAAAACAACAACTTATAAATATTTTGGAGCACCTGCGGAGTGCAAAAAATTGCGAAAAAAGTGCAAATATTTGTAATTTTCTTCAGAACCGGCTCCTGATCACCCAATTCCAAACTGGGATAAGTGGGAAACTGGGAACTCTGCATATGCTTCAATTGTAATATCCGGCCATTGATGCTGCCTCATAGACCCTTCATGTTAGCCTTAGCTATAGTAACATCACACCCTAAACAGATTCATTCTCATTTAAACGGCATTGACGCACAACAACGTTGTGCATACAATGAACAAAAAGTGATCAGGTAACTATGGCGGTTGAATTCAGGGATGAGTGGCTGGAAGCTTTCTACGAGCAAGACCGGAGCCATAAGAAAATACCCAGCACCATTGAAGGTGCCCTCTTCAGGAAGGTCCAGATTCTGGATGCCGCGACGCAGGAGTCAGACTTGAGGGTTCCTCCGGGTAACCGGTTTGAACATTTGCAGGGAAACCTTTCTGGATGGTGTTCCATTCGGGTTAACAAACAGTATCGCCTGATTTTTCGCTGGGAAGATGGCACCGCCCAAGATACATATCTAG
>CAYUTG010000049.1:0-15407 GCA_964447555.1 uncultured Marinobacter sp. | reverse complement strand
GGGCCATGGACGGCCCGACCCAAGCGCACACGGATGTGCTTGTAGCGATTTTCTGGAGGCATCTATCTTCCCTTACTCGCGGCCTTGCACCGAACGAGAGACCAGCACCATGCTAAAAAAACTATTAATAGCAAACCGGGGCGAAATCGCAGTCCGCGTTATTCGCACGGCCCAGGCCCTCGGCTACCGCACTGTCGCCGTCTACTCCGAGGCAGACGCCAGCGCCATGCACACAGAACTGGCCGATGAAGCCGTATGCATAGGCCCGGCACAAGTGACTGCTTCCTACCTGAACGCCGACGCCATACTCGATGCCGCACGCAAAACCGGCGCAGACTGCATCCACCCCGGTTACGGCTTTCTGTCAGAAAACGCAGATTTCTCCAACGCCTGCAAAGAAGCCGGCATGGTCTTCGTTGGCCCGCCAGCCAGCGCCATCGAACTCATGGGAAGCAAACGGCGCTCCAAAATCGCCATGCAAAAAGCCGGCGTTCCCGTTGTTCCCGGGTATGAAGGCGACAACGCCAGCGATGAAGAACTCATCGCAGCAGCCGCCAACATTGGCTACCCACTGATGATCAAAGCCTCCGCCGGTGGTGGCGGGCGGGGCATGCGATTAGTCGAAAAAGAACAAGACCTTGCCGACAACATCAAACGGGCCAGATCCGAATCAAAACAAGCCTTCGGCGACGACGAACTGATTCTGGAAAAAGCCGTTATCGAACCCAGACATGTCGAGATACAAGTCTTTGCTGACAGCCATGGCAACGCCGTCTACCTGGGTGAGCGGGACTGCTCCGTACAACGCCGCCACCAGAAAGTAGTGGAAGAAGCCCCCTCCCCCTTCGTAACCCCCGAGCTCCGGGCTGCCATGGGCGAAGCGGCCGTTAAAGCCGCTCTCGCCTGCAATTACGAAGGCGCTGGCACTGTCGAATTCCTCGTAGATAAGGACCGCAACTTCTACTTTCTGGAAATGAACACCCGGCTACAGGTAGAACACCCCGTAACCGAACTGATCACCGGGCAGGATCTGGTGGCCTGGCAAATGACCGTTGCCGAGGGCGCCCCCCTGCCACTGGCCCAGAACAATATCGAACTGAACGGCCACGCCATCGAAGTCCGGCTGTACGCCGAAGACCCATCCAACGGCTTTACACCGCAAACCGGCCCCCTGCACACCTTCCAGCCCGCCGAGGGCGAAGGGCTACGCTTTGACACAGGCGTGCGCTCCGGCGACGACGTTACCCCGCATTATGACCCCATGCTGGCGAAAGTCATTGCCTGGGGGAAGAACCGCGACGAAGCCCGCCGCCGGCTGATCCGGGCCCTGGAAGACACAACCGTATTCGGGGTTACCACCAACCGGTATTTTCTCAGCCGTATTATCGGAGACGACACCTTTGGTGCTGGTGAAGCCACAACCGCATTTCTCCAGCAAGCCTTCAGGGACGACCCCTCGCTTCAGCCTCAGCAACTGACACTCCGTGAATTCGCACTTGCCGCCTGCGTGCTGGACCAGAGCGCCTCAGGCCAGCAAGCCTGGAGCAATGCGCCGGCAACCCGAACACCGATAAAGCTGGAAAGCGGGGATACCACCGTTGAGTTACTGGTCAGCCGAACCGGGAATCACCTGACCTTTACAGCAGAGGGAGACACCTGCGAATTCATTGTCGAAAACCAGAGCCATGGCCTGTTATGCATTATCGACAATGGCGTTCGTCAGCGTTGCCAATATCAACTCCGGGGAGATTCCCTATATTTACAGGCTTCCGGCCAATCCTGGGCTGTTCGGGATATGACACACCAGCCAGCCGCAGGAGCTAACGGCGCCGGCAGTGGCCGCATTCAGGCATCTATGGACGGTGCCATTATTGAAGTACTGGCAGAAGCGGGCCAGAGTGTTCAACAGGGTGACACACTGGTCATTCTGGAAGCCATGAAGATGGAACATCCGGTTAAAGCTGATCGCGATGGTGTTGTAAGCAATGTGCTGACCCGGAAAGGCGATCAGGTTAAACGCAGCCAGCTACTGGTGGAAATAGCCACTGAAGAGGAATCCAAGGTATGACAACACTAACCAATAAAACCGTCTTTATTACCGGCGGCAGCCGTGGCATCGGCCGGGCTATCGCATTGGCCTGCGCCCGCCAGGGCGCCAATGTTGTTATTGCGGCCAAATCAGACACCCCCCACCCGAAACTGGGCGGCTCTGTTCACACCGTTGCCGAAGAAGTCCGGGACGCGGGAGGGCAGGCTCTGCCGCTGGTTCTGGATGTGCGGGACGAGGTACAGGTTCGTCAGCGCATGGAGCAGGCTGCCGACCATTTTGGGGGTATTGATGTGCTGATCAATAACGCCGGCGCCATTCGTCTGGCCGGCGTTGAAAATCTCAAAATCAGCCGGTATGACCTGATGCATCAGGTTAATGCCAGAGCCGTGTTCAACTGCAGTCAGGCCGCACTGCCTTACCTGAAGAAGTCTGACCATGCGCACATACTGAGCCTGTCACCACCACTGAACCTGGACACAAAATGGTTTGCCCAGTACGGGCCTTACACCACCACCAAGTACGCCATGACCATGCTGAGCATGGGAATGGCCGAAGAGTTCAGGCGCTATGGTATCGCCGTGAATACCCTGTGGCCGAAAACCATTATTGCCACTGCGGCTATCGAATTTGAAGCGGGCGGCCCGCAAATGATGGCCAAAGGCCGTAAGCCCGACATCATGGCCGACGCTGCCATCAGCATTCTGACCCGCTCAGAGCTGGAACTGACCGGCCAGACATTGATTGACGAAGACCTGCTCCGGCAGGACGGCATCACCGATTTTGAGCATTACCGGTACGCAGAGGGCGACAAACCCCTGATGCCGGATTTGTACCTGGACTGACACCCGGAATAAAAACGCAGCCCTTACGGATCACATTATGAGTAGCGACAACGTATCAGCACTGGACCTGGCGCGCCGCCTTCCCGGCATTATGCGGCGCTTTCCATCCATCGCCCGCGGTTATTACTACTATGCGGTGAAAGACACCAACAAAGAACTGACCCTGGGCACGCTGATTGAGGGCAATGCCAGAAAGTACGCAGACCACCAGGCCGTGCTGTTTGAAGACCGGGTGATTACCTGGGGCGAGCTCAATAGCTGGGCAAACCGGGTTGCGCACTTTCTGGAGGCACAGGGGCTGGTCAAGGGCGATGCCATAGCAGTATTTCTTGAAAACCGCCCCGAACTGCTTGCGGTGGTTGCCGGCGCGGCCAAGATCGGTGTCGCCTGCGCTATGCTGAACACCTCCCAGAAGGGCAAGGTGCTTGAGCACAGCATTAATCTGGTAGCACCAAAGATGGTGGTGGCAGGGGAAGAAGTGATCGGGGCCCTGAACGAGATTAAAGACTCGCTGACCATTCCGCACGCGGACCCGTTTCTGTTTCTGGCGGATACCAACACGCTCAGCACCTTTGGCGATGCACCAGAGGGGTATACCAATCTGGCTGAAAAAGTCAGCACCTACACCAGTGACAACCCGGCACCTGAGAACCCGCCCAAAATGGGCGATACCGCAATCTACCTGTTCACATCAGGCACGACCGGCCTGCCGAAAGCCGCCCCCGGTTCTCACAACAAGTTTCTTAAGGCCTACGGTGGCTTTGGCCTGATGTCGCTGTCCATGAAACCAGACGACGTACTTTACTGCACACTGCCCCTGTACCATGGCACAGCGCTGGTTGTGTGCTGGGGTTCAGTGATTGCAGGCGGTTCAGCCATCGCCTTACGCCGCAAGTTCTCGGCCAGTGCCTTCTGGGACGACGTGCGCACCTACAACGCCACGGTGTTTGGGTATGTAGGCGAACTCTGCCGCTACCTGCTCAACCAGCCTGCCACAGCACAGGACCGCAACCACAACCTTACTAAAATGATTGGCAATGGCCTCAGGCCGTCTATCTGGAAAGAATTCAAAAACCGGTTTGGAGTGGAAACCGTTGCCGAGCTTTACGCCTCAAGCGAAGGGAACATCGGGTTCAGCAACTTTTTTAATATGGACAATACCGTTGGCTTATCGACGGCACCCTACAAGCTGGTAAAATTTCACGAAGGCACCCGCGACCCGATCCGGAACACCAAAGGTCGTTTTGAAGAAGTCGCCAAGGGTGAACCCGGATTACTGATCGGCGAAATCACTAAAAAGTGGTCCTTTGAAGGTTATACCCAGAAAGAAGCCACTGAAAAATCCATTCTCCGCAATGCCTTCAAAAAGAACGATGCCTGGTTCAATACGGGTGATGTCCTGAAAGAAGTGGGCTGCAAACATCTCCAGTTTGTCGACCGTATGGGCGACACCTTCCGCTGGAAAGGTGAGAACGTATCCACCACCGAAGTTGAAAACATCATTGATGGGTCCGCCATGGTGGAAGAGGCCATTGTTTATGGTGTGGAAATTCCGGAAACCAACGGCAAGGCCGGTATGGTGACTCTGGTTCCGCAAGGCGACGATTTCGATATCAACCGCCTGTTCTCTTATCTGCAGAAAAACCTGCCTGCTTACGCTATCCCTGTTTTTGTGCGGGTTACGCATGCTATCGAGAAAACCGGCACATTCAAGTACCGCAAAGTGGACATTCAGAAAGCCGGCTACCATCTGGAACGCCCTCATGAGGAGGTGTACGTCTGGTTGCCGAAAACCAATGGATATACCGCATTAACGCCAGAACTGGTCTCAGACATTGATTCCGGAGGTGTTCGGTTCTGATTTTTTGAAAGCTGACCTATAAAAAGATAAAACACCGGTTTCGCTTGAGGATCTCAGGGGCAAACGGGTTTTGCTGATCGACGGATACCTCTACCCTCCGCAGTTGCTCCAATGGTTAACTGAGAACACGCACCTTACCTACATTAATTATGGTGCGGATGACTCCGGCCTGATCCCTTTTCGAATGATTGAGTTCAGACGGGCCGACGTGTTCATCGAAGACATGCCCTGGAGCCGCATGTTCATTTCAACCAACAACCTCGATCTCCAGGTGCTTTCCCCGCCGCTGGCGGTCGCCCCCAACGTTATAGGATACCGGAAGGGACTGGCTGAGTTACGGGATCAAATCGATGACAGTCTCAAAAAACGCGGCCAATCCTTTCGTGACAAGCTCTTTCTGAAGTACAGCGGGCAACCTGAAGCCGCGTTTTTTGAGCTGAATACTGCATTCCCATGATTGCGAGGCTAACCTGCCCATACACTCACAACCCGGAATTCCGGTACCAGAAACTACGTACTTTTATTTAATACCGGTTATTGCAAAGAGCAACTAGTATTATAAAAATTAGTCGCGGTTCCATTACTCGCTGGCTAAATGCCCTGCTCTGCCAGAGGGGGCAAACAATGTGTTTCCGGAATAAATAGCCGTGTCTGGAAGCACTAAGCCAGGCACATTGCCAGGCTCATGGGTGCAATGGGCGGCCCGCTGGGAAGTGCAGCCAGCTTTGATCACTCAGTCGTTTAACAATAAATACAATTCTGAAGAGTGAGAAACCAATGAAACATATACAAAGTCTGGCCGCTGGAACGGCGCTTATGGTCGCAGCCTTCACAGGAATGGCTCATGCCGGCTCCACGTTCGATGCGGTTAAAAAACAGGGATTTGTACAATGCGGTGTTAATACCGGCCTGCCCGGTTTTTCAAACACCGACGATGACGGCAACTGGAAAGGTCTCGATGTAGACGTTTGCCGGGCCGTGGCAGCGGCCATGTTCGGTGATGCCAGCAAAGTAAAATACACTCCTCTTAACGCCAAGGAACGCTTTACCGCTCTCCAGTCAGGCGAAATCGATATCCTGTCCCGCAACACCACCTGGACACTCACCCGCGATGCATCTCTGGGGCTCAACTTCACTGGCGTTACCTACTACGATGGCCAGGGCTTTCTGGTGAAAAAATCTCTGGGTGTGAAAAGTGCCAAAGAACTGAGCGGTGCCTCAGTCTGCGTTCAGTCTGGTACAACCACCGAACTGAACCTGGCGGATTACTTCCGTAGCCATAACATGAAGTTCAAGCCGGTGACCTATGACACCGCAGATGCCACCGCTAAAGCATTCGACGCAGGCCGTTGTGATGCGCTTACTTCTGACCAGTCGCAACTTTATGCTCTGCGCATTTTGCTGAAAGACCCATCGGGTTCAGTTGTGCTGCCGGATGTCATCTCCAAGGAGCCACTGGGGCCATCTGTGCGCCAGGGTGACGACGACTGGTTCAATCTGGTCAAGTGGAGCCTGTTCGCAATGCTCAATGCCGAAGGCCTGGGCATTACATCTGACAATGTCGACGACATGAGAAAGAACAGCGACAACCCCGATGTTAAACGCTTTCTGGGCGAGACCGGCGAGTTTGGCAAAATGCTGGGTGTGTCTGAAGACTGGGCGTACAACATCGTTAAAGAAGTGGGCAACTACTCTGAATCTTTCGAGCGCAACGTCGGCGAGGATTCAGGATTGAAGATCAAACGGGGGCTTAACGCCCTGTGGAAGGACGGCGGCGTTCAGTACGCGCCACCAATACGCTGATACAGAACCTTCAGGGGAGGCACAGCCAGGCTGCGCCTCCCTGGCAATTAAGATCGGGTGTCTGAGCACTGGCCTGTCCACCGCTCAGGTAGTAACGACTTACTGAGAAGAAGGCCTTATGTCGTCAGCAACTCCCACGGATTCCGAAGCCGGAGATCTCGCGCCATCCAAACCGCCGTTCTGGCGTAACCCGAAAGTTCACGCACTGTTCTTTCAGGTGCTATTACTGGCTGGGGTATTCGCGTTCTTCGGCTACATTTTTCACAATACAGTCGTTAATCTTGAGAACCGTGGTATCTCCACGGGATTCGGGTTTCTCAACCAGGAAGCCGGCTTTGGCATTATTCAAAGCCTGATTGAGTATACCCCCGCCTCCACCTACGGCAAAACGTTTATTGTCGGCCTGCTTAATACCGTTCTGGTCTCGGTACTGGGCATTATTCTGGCAACGATACTGGGCCTGGTCATCGGTTTGGCACGCCTTTCCAGTAACTGGCTGATTGCGCGCCTGGCGGCCGTATACATTGAAACCTTTCGCAACCTTCCGCTGCTGCTGCAGATCCTGTTCTGGTATTTTGCGGTGATTCAGACCCTTCCCTCGCCGCGCCAAAGCCTTGCGATCGGAGATCTGGCTTTTCTGAACATCCGGGGTATTTATTTGCCGGAGCCCATCTTTGAGTCCGGGTTCGGGGTGGTGTTCACAGCAATTGCTCTGGCGATTGTGTGCGTTTTCATACTCGCCAGATGGGCCTACAAGCGGCGCATGAAAACCGGGCAGCCATTCCATACCGTGTGGGTATCGCTGGCCATACTGATTGGCCTGCCCGGGCTCGCGTTTGCAGTTATGGGCGCACCACTAAGCTGGTCCCTGCCCTCACTTCAGGGGTTTAACTTCACCGGTGGCATTACCGTGATACCGGAACTGGCAGCTTTGCTGATCGCGCTGACCATCTATACCGCCTCGTCCATTGCCGAGATTGTTCGCTCGGGCATTCTCTCAGTCAGCCACGGCCAGACCGAGGCCTCGTATTCACTGGGGCTGAGCAGTGGGAAAAATATGCGTCTGGTGGTGCTGCCCCAGGCATTGCGAGTGATCATTCCGCCGCTTACCAGCCAGTATCTGAACCTGATGAAGAACTCATCGCTGGCCACCGCCATCGGTTACCCGGATCTGGTCAATGTGTTTGCCGGAACCGCGCTGAACCAGACCGGACAAGCCGTGGTCATCATCGCCATGACCATGAGCGTTTATCTCACGATCAGCCTGCTGATCTCCCTCTTCATGAACTGGTACAACCATCGCTCTACGCTTATTGAGCGATAGAGTTCAGGACAATTTTCATGAAAGATTTTGAAGCACTTCCAGACTTACCACCACCGACCAGCGAGGTTGGTGTTGTCGGGTGGTTACGTAGAAACCTGTTTTCCTCTATCGCCAACAGCATCATGACGCTGATTGCTGTGTACCTGCTCTATCAGAGCATTCCGCCGATGGTGGAATGGGCGCTGATTAACGCCGACTGGACAGGCGCCAACCGTGAGGCCTGCACCAGTGGCGGAGCCTGCTGGGTATTCATTTACGCTCGCATTAATCAGTTCCTGTACGGCTTTTATCCACCGGACGAGCAATGGCGAGTCAATCTGGGGGCAGCTATTTTTGTTCTCTCGCTGCTCTGGCTGGTCATTCGCGGGCTGCCTGGCAAAGCCTGGGTTGGCGCATTCACCCTGTTCATCTTTCCGGTGATTTCCTTATTCATGATCAATGGTGGCATATTCGGCCTGCCGGTAGTTGGCACCAGCCACTGGTGCGGCTTAATGCTGACCCTCATTCTGTCCACCGTGGGTATTGTTGCAGCTTTGCCATTCGGTATTTTACTGGCACTGGGCCGGCGTTCTGAGATGCCCATCGTCAAAGCGGTATGCGTGTCATTCATCGAACTCTGGCGGGGCGTACCGCTAATTACCGTGCTGTTTATGGCCTCGGTCATGCTGCCGCTGTTTCTGCCAGCGGGGGTCGATTTCGACAAACTGGTACGTGCGCTGGTGGGCATTGCCATGTTCCAGTCGGCTTACGTGGCAGAGGTGGTTCGGGGTGGCCTGCAGGCTATTCCGAAGGGGCAGCGCGAAGCGGCGGCGTCACTGGGGCTGAACTATCCAAAAACCATGGCGCTGATCGTTCTTCCGCAAGCTCTGAAGATGGTTATCCCCGGCCTGGTGGTTACCTTTATTGAACTGTTCAAGGATACAACACTGGTGTCTATCATCAGCCTCTTTGACCTGCTGGGTATTGTGCAGTCGGCGCTTACAGACCCGTCATGGCTGGGCTTTGCCCTTGAAGGCTATGCCTTTGCGGGGTTGCTGTACTGGGTATTCTGCTTCGGCATTTCCCGATACTCCATGCACCTCGAACGACGCTTTGAGACCGGCTACAAGCGAACCTGATAACCACTGATACGAATAATAAGAGGAATAAACCCATGCCAGCAGCAAACAGCGGTACCCAAACGGCAGCAGGCGCTGACGCAATGATCGAAATCATTGGAATGCACAAGTGGTACAGCGCATTTCACGTACTTAAGGACATTAACCTGACGGTCAACCGTGGTGAGCGCATTGTTGTCTGCGGGCCGTCGGGATCTGGTAAATCCACCATGATTCGCTGTATCAATCATCTGGAAGAGCACCAGCGCGGCAAGATCATGGTTCAGGGGGTGGAGTTAACGGGTGATATCAAAAGAATCGAAACCATTCGGCGCGAGGTCGGTATGGTGTTCCAGCACTTCAATCTGTTTCCCCATCTGACGGTTCTGGAAAACTGCTGCCTGGCGCCTATCTGGGTTGGTAAACAGCCGCGCCGGGAGGCGGAAGCGACTGCCATGCGTTATCTGGACCGGGTTAAGATTGCAGATCAGGCTAAAAAATACCCTGGGCAGCTGTCTGGCGGGCAGCAGCAGCGTGTGGCTATTGCACGCAGCCTGTGTATGAATCCGAAGATTATGTTGTTCGATGAGCCGACGTCTGCGCTTGATCCGGAGATGATCAAGGAGGTTCTTGATGTGATGGTCGATCTGGCTGAGGAAGGCATGACGATGGTGTGCGTTACTCACGAGATGGGATTTGCCAAGAAGGTTGCGGACCGGGTTATCTTTATGGACGAGGGGCAGATTGTAGAATCCAATGTGCCGGAGGAGTTCTTTAGTAATCCGCAGAATGAGCGTACCAAGTTGTTTCTTAGTCAGATTTTGGATCATTAAGAGGCTGGTTCTGGGGCCTGGACTTTGGCTGAAGCTTTCTTGAATGGGGGCTGCGCTGGTGAAGGTTTCCTGTCCAAAAAACGCTACAAGCACGTCCGTGTGCGCTTGGGTCGGGCCGTCCATGGCCCTCCACATTTTTGGACAGGAAACCTTCACCAGCGCGATTTAGCTTTTCAGATATATCCATTTTCGGATATATCAATGGAGTCAAAGAGCCATGGTTAGACGGACTGTCCCCAAAATGTGCGGAGCCATGGATGGCGGAGCCCAAACGCACATGGATGTGCTTGTAGCGGTTTTGGGGACAGCCCGTCTAACCATGGCTGCGCACCAAAACAATCAGGCTGCTAATTTATACTCAGCGGCCTACTTTAAGCACCACCTTGCCAGTAGCCCGCCGCTCCGTGAGGGCATTCAGTGCTTTGGCGTAGCCTTCAAATTCGAAGACTTCACTTACCTTGGGGTCGATCTTGCCCTCGGCGTATAACCCCATCAGTTCTGCCATGTTTTGGGCGCTGGCTTCGGGTTCGCGCTGGGTAAAGCTGCCCCAGAAGACACCAACTACTGAGCATCCCTTCAGCAGTGTGAGGTTTGCCGGGATTTTCGGGATATCCCCGGCCGCAAAGCCGATCACCAGGTGACGGCCGTTCCAGGCCATGGTGCGTAATGCTTGCTCCGTGAAGTCGCCGCCAACCGGGTCGAATATCACATCCACCCCTTTGGCCTTGGTCAGGTTCTTAACCGTGTCTTTCAGAGGTTGCCCGGTGTAGTTAACCAACTCATCAGCACCCGCCTCTTTCGCAACAGCCAGTTTCTCATCCGTACTCGCTGCGGCAATCACCCGTGCGCCCATGGCTTTGCCCAGTTCTACTGTTGCCAGGCCAACACCGCCACTGGCACCCAGTACCAGCAGGCTTTCACCGGGCTGGAGGTTGGCGCGCTGCTTCAGAGCATAGTATGCGGTGCCATACACCATCATGAAGGCGGCAGCTTTTTCGTCTGACATGCCCTCAGGTACTGGTAGCAGGTTGTGTTCCGGCACAATCACTTCTTCAGCAAAAGCGCCATAACCGGTCAGGCCGGCAACGCGGTCACCCGGTTTGAAGCGGGTGACCTTGTCGCCTGTCTCAATGACCTCACCCGAAAGTTCGCCGCCCGGGGAAAAAGGCAGGCTGGGTTTTAGCTGGTATTTGTTTTCGATAATCAGGGTATCCGGAAAGTTCAGGCCTGCGGCACTGACCCGGATTTTTACGCCACGCCCCTTCACTTCGGGGCTGGGCACATCTTCAATAACCAGCGTGTCAGCCGGGCCGTAGTCCTTGCAGAGAATCGCTTTCATGAAAAATCCTGTCACAGTCTTGTTATTGGTCCGGCTTAACCAGAACCCTGGTCAGCGTTGATTATCATCAAGCTAAACAGAGTTGCGCCATGAAGCAAATGAAGTGTCTTTATCAATTTTTATAAACCTTACTTATAGAGCCCCCGGCAGGATGAATCCCCGGTGGTTTTCCGCTATCCTTCGCGCAACGTTTCCGGGCTGGTCACCCCGTGTACTCACCACTTCAGGGCCTGTCATGTTCGACATTATCTACCTGCTTGAAATGATTGGTATTGTCGCTTTTGCGATCTCCGGCATGATTGTCGCCCGCTCAAAAAACATGGACCCGGTGGGTGTGTTCACCATTGGTTTTATCACCGCACTCGGTGGCGGTACGCTGCGTGATCTGATTATGGACAATCATCCGGTGTACTGGATAAAGCATGAAGAGCAGCCCATCCTTATTCTTGTTATGGCCATTATTTTCAGCTACTGGCACCGCTCCGAGCGCATTCGCGCCTCCAGTATTGTGCTGCCAGACGCCATAGGGCTGGGTATTTTCAGCATTCTTGGGGCTCAGCTTGCCCTGGACCTTGGGCATTCATGGTTTATTGCCTCGCTGCTGGGCGTGATGACCGGCACCTTTGGCGGGGCTCTGCGCGACACTTTGTGTAATGAGGTGCCGTTTATTTTCCGGAAAGATCAGGTCTACGCCTCTATTTCCTTTGCCGGTTGCTGGCTCTACTTTGTCTGCCAGTGGTATCTGGAAAGCGAAACGCTAGCGCTGACCATTGGCCTGCTGTTTATCGTTATTTTCAGGATGGTCGCCGTGCGGTTTGATATCCGCCTGCAACGGGATCCGACTCACAGTTAGGCAGGATTTTCGGGGCAGATCACGGTTAATTGTTGCTTGGCCTGAGCGTCGCCAGTCGGTAAGATTACCGTTTTTTCACACAACTCACGTTATACCGAAAGCACAGCACCTAACCTCAACCTTCGGCACAGCAACAGGCAGGCACATCATGCTCGAACGATTGTTCAAACTTCAGGCGCACGGCACCACGGTTCAGAAAGAACTGATTGCAGGTGTCACTACCTTCCTGACCATGGCTTACATCATTGTGGTTAACCCCAGTGTGCTGTCCAATGCCGGCATGGATTTCGGGGCGGTGTTTGTGGCTACCTGTCTGGCGGCCACCATAGGCACCCTGATCATGGGTCTCTGGGCCAACTACCCCATCGCACTGGCTCCGGGCATGGGTCTCAACGCCTTCTTCGCATTTACCGTAGTGGGCGGTATGGGTTACAGCTGGCAGGTTGCCCTGGGTGCGGTTTTCCTTTCTGGCCTGATTTTCTTCCTGCTCAGCATTTTCAGAATCCGTGAATGGATCATCAACAGTATTCCGATGTCTCTTCGCTTTGGCATTTCAGCCGGCATTGGCTTTTTTCTGGCCCTGATTGCCCTGAAAAACGCTGGCATCGTTGTCGACCACCCGGCGACACTGGTTGGGATGGGCGACATCAGCACGCCGGAAAGCCTGCTGTTTTTCGCCGGTTTTGTGCTGATATGCGCCCTGTCTTTCCGCCGCATAACCGGCTCGGTCATGATTGGCATTATTGCCATAACGGCCATTGGTATGATGATGGGGATTGTAGAATTCAAAGGCTTCGTCTCCATGCCGCCAAGCGTACTCCCTACGTTTATGGAACTCGATATTGCCGGTGCCCTGAATGTTGGCATGGTCAGTATTGTGTTTGCCTTTCTATTCGTTGACCTGTTTGATACATCCGGCACGCTGATTGGTGCCGCACAACGCGGTGGCTTGCTGGATAAAGACGGCAAGCTGCCCCGCCTGGGCCGTGCCCTGATGTCTGATTCGGTAGCAACCATGGCTGGCGCAGCGCTGGGCACATCCACAACCACCAGCTACATTGAATCCACCGCAGGCATTTCCGCCGGTGGCCGTACCGGCCTTACCGCGGTGTTTGTGGCCCTTTTGTTTCTGGCCTGCCTGCTGCTGTCGCCACTGGCAAGCATTATTCCGCCATACGCCACTGCACCGGCACTCTTGTATGTGGCGGTACTGATGGCCAGCGGGCTGAAACTGATCGATTGGGAAGACATTACAGAAGCCGCACCGGCAGTGGTAACAGCCCTGATGATGCCGCTGACATTCTCTATCGCTAACGGCATTGCCCTGGGCTTCATCACCTACGCCGCGATCAAGGCGCTCAGTGGCCGTTGGTCTGATCTGAATGCCAGTGTGGTAACCATCGCCGTTGTGTTTGTACTGAAATTCATTTTCCTGGACGCAGCCTGAGCTGCGCCCGGGGTTAATAACCGGAACTGTCATGGATTACTTCTCAGAAAGTATTAAACAAGCCATTCGCACCGTCCCGGACTGGCCAAAGCCCGGCGTTGCGTTTCGGGACATTACCACCGTGCTGCAGGACAAAACGGCATTCCGCAAGCTGATCGATGCCTTTGTGCACCGCTATCACGGCCAGCGCATTGATTCAGTGGCGGCGGTTGATGCCCGTGGGTTTATCATTGGGTCTGCCCTTGCCTATGAGCTGAATGCGTCTCTGGTACTCGTTCGGAAAAAAGGCAAGCTGCCGTTCGACACTCTCACGGAAGACTACTCCCTTGAATACGGCACCGCCTCGGTAGAGATTCACAAGGATGCCTTCAAACCGGGCGACAATGTCATTCTTGTTGACGATCTGATTGCCACCGGCGGCACCATGCTGGCCGCTGCGCGGCTTATTCAGCGTATTGGAGCAGATATTATGGAAGTTGCCGCCATGATAGACCTGCCAGACCTTGGCGGCTCTCGTAAGCTGCAAGATGAAGGCCTTAAGGTTTATACTGTGTGTTCGTTTGAAGGCGAATAGTCAGGATTACATTGAGGAGTGGCTATGCAGGATTACCAGCACCAGTGGAAAGATGGCACTCCTATTCACGCACCGGTTGGCAAAATTGTCTGTGTAGGCCGTAACTATGCGGAACACGCCAGAGAGCTTAACAACCCGGTTCCTGATGAACCCCTGCTTTTTATAAAACCATCGACAGCTGCGGTACACATTACCCGCCCGCTGGATTTTCGCCGCGACCATGGCGACATTCACTATGAAACCGAACTGGCCGTATTGATTGGCCGCACCCTCTCAGATGCCTCCGATGAAGAGGCAGAACTGGCCATTCTCGGCGTTGGCCTGGCGCTGGACCTGACCCTCCGGGACTTACAGAGTACGCTAAAACAGAAGGGTCACCCCTGGGAGCGCGCCAAAGCCTTCGATGGTGCCTGCCCGCTATCGCCCTTTGTACCTGTAAATAAGGTACCTGCGGACAAATTTCCCAGTGGTAATATTCACTTCACTCTGGATATAGATGGCGAGCGCCGGCAAACCGGTAACTCCCGCGACATGCTTAATCCGATCATTCCTCTGATCGCCCATATGAGTTGCCAGTTCACACTCATGCCTGGAGATGTTGTACTAACGGGTACGCCAAAAGGTGTTGGCACGCTGCATTCCGGCCAGACACTTTCGCTGGAACTGGAAGACCTGCTGTTCGTTGAAACCAAAGTGGTTTAACGTGTAACTCTGACTAAAGTTACCGCTGGTTGAGGGCAAACATCTGGTATGGCTAAAAAACCGGTTACTTCCCGTAGCGGGCGATTTCTGAAACTGGCAGGCATGACCGCCTCGGTGGCCGGGCAATACGCCGGGCAGCGAGCAAGAAGGCTGTTCCGCAGCGAGAATGACGAGGGTGCCCAAAGCGAAGACTATACTCGCATGGCGGGCCAGATTGCGGATACGCTGGGTGAGCTCAAAGGCGCGGTTATGAAGGTGGGGCAGATTGCCTCTCAAACTCAGGACTTCCTGCCAAAAGAATTTTCAGATGCACTGGAGCGGCTTCAGAAGGAAGCACCGCCCGTGGCATTTGAGGTCATTGTCGGGCAAATTGAATCAGAGCTCGGCAAGCCTGTTTCAAAGCTGTTCGAATACCTTCAGGAGACACCTTACGCGGCTGCGTCCATCGGGCAGGTTCACCGTGCCCGGCTTTTTGATGGTACCGATGTGATTGTGAAGGTTCAGTATCCGGGTGTTGATGAATCCTGCGATTCGGATTTAAAACAGTTACGCATGGCCCTGAAGATGGGCGGACTGTTGAAAATGCCGAAAAAGACGGTTGATCAGTTATTTGAGGAAATCCGGGTGCGTCTCAGGGAGGAGCTGGATTACAAGAATGAGGCGAAGAACCACAGGCTTTTCC
>CAYUTG010000048.1:0-15416 GCA_964447555.1 uncultured Marinobacter sp. | reverse complement strand
AAATCTGTGTCTTTGGCGGCTACGGCTTCCAGGAATCTCACTCTGCCAGTTTTGCACTTCTTGTGTATGTCTCGGCCTGGCTTAAATGCCACCATCCGGCCGCCTTCTACTGCGCCCTGCTCAACAGCCAGCCCATGGGCTTTTATTCACCTTCACAACTGGTGCAAGATGCTCAGCGCCATAGTGTTGTTGTACTGCCACCGGATGTAAACCACAGCCAATGGGACCACACACTGGAAGGCTCGCAACACAAACTCCGCCTGGGTTTACGAATTATCCGGGGAATGTCATCCAGTAGTGCAGAGCGCCTGCATCAACAACGCCCGGCACACGGCTATCGCTCCACCAGCGAATTAAGAAGCCGTGCGAGCCTGGGCCAGCGGGAGATAGAACTACTTGCCGGAGCTAACGCCATGCCGGAGTTCACCACCAACCGCCACCAGGCCTACTGGCAATTACTCGAATATGAACAGCCCACCGACATTTTTGCTGCAGAAGATCACGAGGACTACACACCGGAACCTTGCAACCAGCTATCAGAGCCCACCGAAGGCCAGAATATTCTGGCCGACTACACCAGCCAGGGGCTCACACTACAACGCCACCCCCTGGCCCTGCTTAAAGAGCAGGGCCACCTGCAGTTCTGCCTGAACGCCGAACAGCTCAAAACCACCCGTGCCGGCATCCCTGTACAGGTCGCCGGCCTGGTAACCGGCCGCCAGCGCCCCGGCTCTGCCTCTGGCGTTACCTTCGTTACCCTGGAAGACGAAACCGGCAACGTAAACGTCATCGTCTGGCTGGAAACCGCCCGTCGACAACGCAAACCCCTGTTAACCGCTCGCCTGTTGCACGTAAAAGGTGTCCTGGAAAAAGAGGGAGAGATTATTCACGTCATGGCAGGAAAACTCTCAGACCTGAGCCATCTTATAAAAACGCTCCCAATCAACTCCAGAGATTTCCATTAAGTTTTTAGGTAGCTAACTCTTAAGATCACAGAGCGGGTGCAGAGCCTTCTTTCAGGAATGTCGCAGGCCATGGATGGCCGGAGTCAAGCGCACATGGACGTGCTCGTAGCGTTTCCTGAAAGAAGGCTCTGTACCCGCTCAAACTCCAAAAACTCAAGGCCCCAGAAAAAAGAAAACCCCGTACAACCAACGGTCGACGGGGCTTCACAAAGCAGTGTAGCAATCAGGTAAGCAACTGAATCATTACCCCAGCTGCCACCGCTGAGCCAATAACACCAGCCACATTCGGCCCCATAGCGTGCATCAGCAGGAAGTTATGAGGGTTCGCATCAAGCCCAACCTTGTTGGATACCCGCGCCGCCATCGGCACCGCAGATACCCCCGCCGAACCAATCAATGGATTAATCGGCTCCTTCGTGAACTTGTTCATCAGCTTCGCCATCAGAACACCACACGCAGTACCTACACAGAACGCCGCCATACCCAGCAACAGAATACCCAGCGTCTGCATATCCAGAAACTTGTCTGCACTCAGTTTCGACCCCACAGACAGCCCCAGGAAAATGGTCACAATATTAATCAGCGCGTTCTGAGACGTGTAGCTTAAACGCTCAACCACACCGCATTCACGCATCAGATTACCAAAGCAGAACATACCCAGCAGTGGCGCTGCATCAGGCAGGAACAGGACCGTCGCAACCAGAACAACAATCGGGAAAACAATTTTTTCCTTCTTGTTTACCGGGCGCAACTGCGACATTTTAATAGCCCGTTCTTTCTTGGTCGTCAGCGCCTTCATAATTGGCGGCTGAATCATCGGAACCAGTGCCATATAGGAATAAGCAGCAACCGCGATGGCCCCCAGCAAATGCGGAGCCAGAATGCTCGACACATAAATAGATGTCGGGCCATCCGCACCACCAATAATCCCCACAGCAGCCGCTTCCAGAATGGTGAAATCCATGGTGCCACTCATGGTCAGCAAAGCTGCCCCGATAATCGTACCGAAAATACCAAACTGCGCAGCAGCGCCCAGCAACATGGTTTTGGGATTCGCCAGAAGCGGGCCAAAATCAGTCATGGCACCAACGCCCATGAAGATAATCAGCGGCGCAGCACCACTGGCAATCGACACCACATAGAAGTTGTAGAGCATGCCATTGGTGTACCCGAAGGTTTGTGCCACAACACCCGCCTGCTGAACCACATCATAACTTGCCCCTTTATAGGCATGTTTGAAGGTTTCCAGAATCTCCGGTGTTATCGCCTGGCCAGCGTGGTAAGACACATCCAGCACACTCGCCAGTGCAGCAAGTACCTTGGCATCGGCAAAATGAATGGCATTTTCCGCAGCAGAAAGCGCGAGACCAGCCTCCGGTATATTTGCCAGAATGCCGCCAAAGCCAATAGGAATCAGCAGTAACGGCTCAAACCCCTTGCGAATAGCAAGGAACAGCAACAGCAGGCCAATACAGATCATAAAGAACTGGCCGGCCGATAGATTGAACAGGCCACTACCCGTCCACAGTGTCATCATTTTATCCATGGAATGCCGGCCCTTTATGCAATTGTCAGCATTTCATCATCAGGAGAGACGGTATCACCGACCTTGATGAAGACTTCGCCGATGGTGCCTGCCTGGTGTGCACGAATCTCGGTTTCCATTTTCATGGCTTCGAGAATAATCAGCACATCACCGTCTTCAACGGTGTCACCCGGAGAGACCAGCACCTTGAAAATATTGCCACCCAAAGGTGCCTTAACAGATTCACCACCCGTCACCGGAGCCGGCGCAGGTTTGCTTGCCGCAGGAGCGGAAGATGCACCACCTTCACTCTGAATCTGGGATATTTCTCCACCTTCAGAAACCGCCACAACAAACTTCTTGCCGTTCACATCGACTGTATAGGTTTCAGGGCCGGTGGATTTTTTGGCAGGTGCCGCATCAGCCGCTGTAGGCGCCGGCTCGAACGCGTCCGGGTTACCACGGTTCTCCAGGAATTTGAGCCCGATTTGCGGAAACAGTGCGTAAGTCAGTACATCGTCAACCACGTTGTCTGAGAGCTTGATGCCCTTTTCTTTCGCCAGAGCTTTCAGCTCGTCGGTCAGCTTGTCCATCTCGGGCTCAAGCTTATCTGCCGGGCGGCAGGTGATGGCCTGCTGGCCGTCCAGAATGCGCTCCTGAAGCTCTTTGTTAAACGGTGCCGGCGCTGAACCGTACTCACCTTTGAGGATGGCCGAGGTTTCCTTGGAAACCGACTTGTAGCGTTCTCCGGTCAGCACGTTCAGTACTGCCTGAGTACCCACAATCTGGGAGGTTGGTGTTACCAGCGGAATGTAGCCCAGGTCTTCACGAACCCTGGGGATCTCTGCCAGCACGGCGTCAAACTTGTCGCCGGCATTCTGCTCTTTCAACTGGCTTTCCATATTGGTCAGCATGCCACCTGGCACCTGCGCCAGGAGAATGCGGGAGTCCACCCCCTTCAGGCTGCCCTCAAACTTCGCATATTTCTTACGCACGTCGCGGAAATAGGCGGCAATCTCTTCCAGAAGGGTCAGGTCCAGGCCTGTATCCCGGTCTGTGCCTTCCAGGCTTGCCACAATGGTTTCCGTGGGCGAATGGCCGTAGGTCATGCTCATTGCAGAAATAGCGGTGTCTACGTTATCAACACCGGCTTCCGCCGCTTTTACAACCGTGGCAATCGACAAGCCGGTTGTTGCGTGGCAGTGCAGATGAACAGGCACGCTCAGTTCTTTTTTCAGGCGGCTCACCAGCTCAAACGCCACATAGGGCTTGAGCAGGCCAGCCATGTCTTTTATGGCAATGGAATCGGCGCCCATCGCCTCAATTTCTTTGGCCAGCTCAACCCACATTTCTACGGTGTGTACCGGGCTGGTGGTATAGGAAATAGTACCCTGCGCGTGTTTGCCATTTTTACGAACGGCCTTGATGGCCGTTTCCAGGTTACGCGGATCGTTCATGGCATCAAAAATGCGGAATACGTCTACGCCGCTTTCAGCGGCACGATCCACAAACCGTTCAACAACGTCGTCGGCATAATGTCGATACCCCAGCAGGTTCTGCCCACGCAGCAACATTTGCTGAGGCGTATTAGGCATGGCCTTTTTCAATTCGCGAATGCGAACCCAGGGGTCTTCCCCCAGATAGCGAATGCAGGAATCAAAGGTTGCGCCACCCCAGGTTTCCAGAGACCAGTAGCCGACTTTATCGAGCTTCTCGGCAATGGGCATCATGTCATCAAGCCGCATGCGGGTAGCAAGTATGGACTGGTGGGCGTCGCGCAAAACAACGTCCGTTATCCCCAGCGGTTTTTTTGTGTCAGTCATCGTGTCAGCCTTCTGTGTAAAGGTTCTGGTCGCCTGCCGAATCGTTGCTTAACGACGGGACCGGAATTGTGCAATTGCTTTTTTAATGGCCTCAGCAGTATCGGGATCAACCGACACCGGTGCTTTCGGCTTGGCACGTGGCGTTTTAACCGGGGCTGCCGGCTCTGGCGCAAACCGTGTAATGAGCCGGGACATAATTCCGGTCGCAATAACCAGAATGATCAGAAACGTAAAAACGAATCCCATGCCCGCAATCATCAGATCAACGGCTTGTGACATCAGCTCATTCATAGCGAACAGCTACCTGTATTGGGTTTGTTTGATTTCCCCGAATGGTCCGTCTGAACCTGACAGACGCCTGCCGCGCCGGAACCTGAGTGCACAAGACACCCACACTCTCACGACAGTACGGGAGGCAAAATCTTCCGTAATTTACCGGTTTAGGCTTCCATGAGCAACCAACACGCGAATGACCATAAGGATTTTCCGCAAGAGCAGGCTACGCGTACCGCACCCGGATTTTTCGCCCTTTGATACGCCCGCTCTCCAGTCTTTTCAGCGCGGTGGCCACGTGCTCATTGGCAATCGCTACAAAACACTGGAAATCGTAAAGGTCGATTTTCCCCACCGCTTTTCCTGGAATGCCTGCCTCCCCGGTTAGTGCTCCCAATACATCTCCGCGGCGAATTTTTTCCTTTCGGCCACCGGCTATGCAAAGCGTTTTCATGGCGGGTTTGATGGGCCGCCAGGGCGTGGCCATTAACTTGTCGGTATTGCCCCACTCAGCTGTCATCTGTCTTTCTGACTCCAGCCGGCTGATTTTGTGCCCCTGGGCCGGTGTACAGAAGGTGACTGCCAGCCCCTGCTCGCCCGCCCGGCCTGTTCTGCCAATCCGGTGCGTATGCACCTCGGGGTTCCGGGCAGGCTCTGCATTCACAACCAGTGGCAGCGATTTGATATCCAGCCCTCTGGCCGCGACGTCTGTGGCCACCAGCACAGGGCAACTCTGGTTACCAAAACGCACCAGCACACTGTCCCGCTCCCGTTGCTCAAGATCGCCATGCAAAGGCAGCGCGAAAAAGTTTCGCTGGCGCAACTCTGCGGCCATCTCGTCGCATTGCTGTTTGGTGGTACAAAATACAATGCAGGATTCAGGCTGGTGTTTTGATAACAGGGCCGCTATCGCGTCTGTTTTTGCATCGGGTGCAATCTCATAAAACACCTCATGAATATCCGGGTTAGCACTGCCTGTCTCGGCGCGCACATCGACTGCTTCACGCTGGTATCTGGCGCTCAGTGTTCGGATAGTGTCTGGCCAGGTTGCCGAAAACATCAGCGTTTGCCGGTTCTGGGGCGTGGCCGCCAGAATATCCTCCATAACCTCCTGAAAACCCATATCGAGCATTCTGTCGGCCTCGTCCAGCACCACGGTTTTAACCCGGTTCAATACCAGCGTGCCTTTGCGCAGATGGTCCTGAATACGCCCTGGTGTACCCACAACAAGATGCGCCCCGTGGCTCAGTGAGCCTATCTGGGGGCCAATGGCTACCCCCCCGCAAAGGGACAGCACCTTCACATTGTCTCTGGCCCGTGCCAGTTCCCGCAACGCTTTGGCAACCTGGTCTGCAAGTTCCCGGGTTGGGCAGAGTACCAGCCCCTGAACTTCAAAAAGCCGGGGGTTGAGCCTTTCCACAAGGCCAATGCCAAACGCCGCCGTTTTGCCGCTCCCTGTCTGGGCCATGGCGATAACATCCCGCCTGGCCAGGCAGTGCGGCAGAGCTTTTGCCTGAATATCCGTGGGCTGGTGAAACCCCAGTTGTTCAAGATTGGCTGCCATGGCAGAAGAAAGGCCGAGTGCGTTAAAGGAAGACATACAAGAAAGTCCCGGAATAGACGAAAGCAGGTTATGAAGGCAAAGAGGAGCAGGTATACTTTGCCGAAAGAATATCAGAGTTTATCACTAATTTACGGAGTTACTGATGGCATCCCTACAAGATCAGCTATTAAAAGCCGGCCTTGCTGACGAAAAGAAAGCCCGCGCCGTTCGTAGCGAAAAACGCAAACAGCGTAAACAGCAACCCAAAGGCGCAGCCCAGATCAACGAAACGGAACTTCGTGCACGGCAGGCCCGTGAAGAAAAAGCCAATCATGACCGGCAACTGAACCTGAAGCGCCAGCAGGAAGCAGAGAAAAAGGCTATCCAGGCACAAATCCGCCAGCTAGTGGAAACCAACCGGCTCGATCGAAGCCGCGGTGAAACGTCATATCAGTTTGTTCACGACAAGAAAATTAAAAAAATCTTTGTGGACGATGTGATGATCGACCAATTGTCGCGCGGTCGCCTGGCGATTGTCTGTGTGAACGAAGAGTACGAAGTACTGGCAGAGGCGGTTGCCCGTAAAATTCAGGAACGCGACAGCCAGGCCGTTGTTGTGCTGCACGACCGGAAAACGGATGATGCCGGCGATGATGACCCTTACGCAGGCTACGAAATTCCCGACGATTTGATGTGGTAATTCGGCAACAGGGCAACTCTGGCCGGATTCACCCCCTGAAAAACCTCAGAAATGCTTGCTCGCGCCTTTGCGCATCATGCAGGGCTACCGGCCGGAACCAAAGCGGATCGCCCGGCTGGCGCTGGGCTAAAGCATCCAGACTGCGGGGCACCACAGCCCCGAGTTTCGGGTAACCACCAATGGTTTGCCGGTCGTTCAGGAGAATAATCGGCAGGCCATTTGCGGGCACCTGAACAGCGCCAGGCCCAATGCCTTCAGAAATCAGCCGCTCTCCCAACACCTCCAGCGCCGGCCCCTTCAGGCGCGACCCCATGCGGTCTGTTTGCGCACTCATGGTGTATTGCTCACTGAAGAAACGCTCCAGAGAGGCTGCTGGAAAGCGATCTGCCTGCACGCCGGTAACCACATCAAGAACCAGTTTCTTTGTGTAATCCGGAATCCAGCCGGCAGGCACCTTGCGCTTCGGCCCGAACCTGGTGTCTGGCACACAAGGCAAAACATCACCGGCTTTCAGAGGCTGGCCATTACCGTATAGACCGCCGGTTTTCTCCCGGCTCAGAGTGGCGCAACTCTGGCCTAGCCCCGGCGGCACAGCAAATCCGCCAGCCACAGCCAGGTAACTTCGCAGCCCGGCTTTTGGGGTGCTCAGGGCCACGCGGTCACCGGCCCGTATGGTCAGGGTTTCCCATAACGGCTGAGCCTTCTGATTCACCGTGCAACCAACCTGGGCCCCGGTAATCGCTATGGTAGTATCCAGTTGGCTGACAAACTCAATTTTGCCAAAGGTGATTTCCAAAGCCGCCGCGCCGTAGGAATTACCCAGCAGATAATTACCCCAGGCCCAGGCATGCCGGTCCATCACACCGCCGCTGGCCAGCCCCATGTACATCACCCCGGTTCGCCCGGCATCTTGTAAAAGGCTGAGGAAGCCGGCATTTTCAATCACAAAACCAGGCTGCTTGTCAGTCATCCAACTGCCCTCCCAATTCCAGAAACTCCTGCCTTCCTACGGGGCGAAAACGCACAGCCTGCCCTGCCTCCAGTAAGCTGGGACGATCACGGGTCTGGTCAAAGAGTGTCAGCGGGGTACGGCCAATCAGGTTCCACCCTCCGGGAGAAACAATCGGGTAAAGCGCGGTCTGAGTGTCCGCAATGCCCAGCGTTCCGGCAGGCACTTTAGCTCTGGGGGTTGCCAGACGGGGCATGCTCAGTTCGGGGGCCACCTCTCCCAGGTACGCAAAGCCGGGCGCAAAGCCGATCGCGAACACCCGGTACACTCGTTCTGAGTGCTTCTGAATCACTTGATCCACACTAAGCCCGGCATGTCTGGCAAGCTTAGGTAAATCCGGGCCAACGCTCTCGTGATAGAACACCGGCACCTCAATGATGTCTGAGTCCGCTGTGCTCTTTTCCGCTGTCTGGGGCAGGTCGTCCAGCACTTTTGTGATGTCGGCCATCAGGCTTGCCAGATCATCCTGAAGCAGATCATAACGTAGCAGCAACGTTGTATAAGACGGTACGGCGTCCACCAGGCGGGAACCAAGCTGGTTTTTCAGGGCATCAGCAGCGCGCCGAATAGGCTCAACCAGGTCCGGGTCGATGTGATTACCGAACGACAAAGTAACGGTGTCAACACCTGCTATGTCGTAGCGCCACCACATCAGACTTCCTCCTTCAGGGCGGTTCTGATTGCGCGTACCGCCTCAACAGATTCGGGGTTGTCGCCATGAACACATAAGGTATCTGCCTCCAGAGTCAGCGGCACACCATTAACAGACTGAATGGCCTCACCTCGCGACAATGCCACGGCCTGCTTCACGATGGTGTCTGGATTGTGATGCACGGCGCCTTGCTGGCTGCGCGGTACCAGAAAGCCCTTATCATCGTAGGCACGGTCTGCGAAGGCCTCCAGAAACAAGGGGACACGGTATTCGGCACACACCTGTTTCAGTGCCTGATTGTCCGCGGTTGTCATGGCCATCAGCGCAAGGGTCTGGGGCGAATCGTGTAAGGCACTGAGAACCGCACGTAAAATAGTGTGGTCACGCATCATGTCGTTATAGAGCGCGCCATGGGGCTTAACGTAACTCAGGTAGCCGCCCTGCGCCGCCGCAATCTGATTAAGCGCTCCCACCTGGTAAAGCACAAAGGCGTGGATTTCATCCGGCCGGCACGCCATTGATCTGCGGCCAAAGCCCTGAAGGTCCGGGTACGCGGGGTGCGCGCCCAGCATAACGCCGTGCTGCAGGGCCAGCGCCACGGTTTTTTTCATTACCAGAGGGTCACCGGCATGGAAACCGCAAGCGATGTTGGCCTGATCAATATAAGGCATTACCTGATCGTCCAGCCCCATTGTCCAGGCACCAAAGCTCTCACCAATATCACAGTTTAATCGCATATCTGCCTCCCCTCATCTCAGGATAGCGCACTGTACGCTCTATGTTTCCGAGACTGCCACACTTAATGACAAATACAATTTATCGACATTTTATCGGTAATACAAAGTAAATTTACCTATATTATTTGTTTAAATAGTTTGACAGGGCTTTCAGCTCTGGCTAATTTGAAGTTATAGCGTACCCGCGGGGAGTTTCATGATTGCCGATACCGGCAGGCTGAAAAGCGGGTACCTTGGGCGCTTTACCCGGGCACGTTATAAGCCCGTTGAACTGAACATACACCACAAAAAAACAAACAGGCCGGCCCGCATAAGCACCGGCACCGGGAGACAGGCATCATGTCAGAACATTCGCATTCATACCGTTCACGATCAGTAATTGCTCCGGGGTTAAAACGTCTGGGCACACTACTGGCTGCTACCACACTTATGTTTTCGGTAGGCAGCGCACAAGCCACGGAATGGGACATGCCCACCCCCTATGGCGATTCCAACTTCCACACCGTCAATATTCGCCAGTTTGCAGATGACGTTCGCGATGCAACTGATGGTGAACTGGACATTACCGTTCACAGTAGCGGGTCTCTGATCAAGCACGCAGAAATCAAAAACTCCGTCAGGCGCGGGCTGGTCCCGATTGGCGAGCTGATCATGTCCCGGCTTGCCAACGAAGACCCATTATTTGAGGTTGATTCCGTACCTTATCTCGCCAGCGACTACGATCAGGCGTGGAAACTCTGGCAGGCATCCAAAGACGTACTTGCCAAGCGCCTTGAGCGCCAGCACCTGAAGCTGCTCTTCGCTGTCCCCTGGCCCCCCCAGGGCATTTACACACGGTTTGAAGTGAAAACCGGAGACGAGCTCAAGGGCGTTAAAATGCGGGCTTATAACAAGTCCAGCGAAACCCTGGCTAAATTGCTGGGCGCCATACCGACCCAGGTTGAGGTTCCTGATATCCCGACGGCCTTTGGCACCGGCCGTGTTGATGCGATGATTACATCACCTTCTACCGGTGCAAACACCCGCGCCTGGGATTATCTGAGCCACTTCAACCATGCTCAGCTATGGCTACCCAAAAACATGGTCATTGTGAACGACAAAGCGTTCAACAGGCTGCCAGAAGAAACACAACAAGCCATTACAGAAGCCGCCAGTGCAGCTGAGAAACGCGGCTGGGAAGCCAGCAAGGCGGAAACCGATGCCAAAATCAAGATTATGGAAGATAACGGCATCATTGTATCCGAGCCGTCACCTGCACTGGTGAAGCGCCTTGAGAAAGTTGGCGATACGATGACAAAAGAATGGCTGGAGCGTGCTGGCGAAGATGGCCAGGCCCTGCTAGATGCCTACCATCAGCAATAATACAAGGCCTGGCCGCCACCGCAGTCTGTGAGGTGGTGGCCAGGCTGTTTCTGCTCAACCGCTCAGACCTGACACAAAGAGGACACACCAATGCGCAGGGCCCTCGACACATTCTACCGGTTGGGAGGCGCGCTGGCGGCGTTGCACCTTACCCTGATTATGGTAATGATCGTTGCCCAGGTGCTGGGCCGCGTACTGGATAAACTTCTGGTCTGGGCAGGCTTCAATGCACTTGGGCTGAGTGTTCCCGGCCTGTCGGAACTGGCCTCATTTTTACTGCTGGGGGCTACGTTCTTTGGCCTGGCTTATACCTTTTGGCAAGGCGGGCATATCCGGGTCACCTTGCTGATTCAGAATCTTCCTGCCTCTCTGCGCCGGGTGACAGACATGCTCGTTGTTCTGGTCGCCCTGGGCATCACCGGATTTGCTGTCTGGTACAGCGTTCTTCTTGCTCTGGACAGCTACGATTTTGGCGACTTGTCCATCGGTATGGTGCCTGTCCCTTTGTGGATTCCTCAGTCTGCGATGGCGCTGGGTCTGGCCTGGCTTTTCATCGCCCTGCTTGATGCTCTGGTGTCCCTCGCGACGGGGCGTATTACCCAGTTACACAACGAAGCACCTCAGGAGTAGGCCCTATGGAAATGATCTGGATGAGCCTGCTTATGCTGGTGGGCCTTTTGGCACTGCTGGGCGCCGGCCTGTGGGTTGCATTTTCACTAACAGCCATCGGCTGCTTTGCTCTGTACTTTCTCAGCAATATTCCTATTGGCGACAGCCTGTCCAATGCGTTTTACAGCGCCAGTGTTTCCTGGGATCTGGCGGCGCTTCCCATGTTTATCTGGATGGGTGAAGTGCTGTTCCGCTCACGCCTGTCTGAAGAAATGTTTCGGGGCATTTCACCCTGGGTCGGAAAGGTACCGGGGCGGTTACTGCACACCAACATTATCGGATGCGGCATTTTTGCTGCCATTTCAGGCTCTTCCGCCGCCACTGCTGCCACTATTGGAAAAATGTCCATCCCTGAACTGACTCAGCGGGGGTATAACAAAAATCAGGTACTTGGCACGCTTGCCGGCTCTGCCACCCTTGGGTTACTTATTCCGCCATCCATCATTCTGATTGTGTATGGCGTTGCCACAGAACAGTCCATCGCCCGCCTGTTTGTTGCGGGCATTTTGCCCGGCCTTCTGCTGATGGGGTTGTTTGGTGGCTATGTCATGATCTGGTCGCTCCTGAACCCAGGCGGTATACCAAAAGGTGAGGCCGAATCTTTCTCATTTGCGGCCAAGCTTCGCCGAAGCCGGCCTCTGATCCCGGTCATGCTGCTTATTATTGGCGTTATTGGTTCAATCTACGCCGGGCTGGCCTCGCCCACAGAGTCTGCTGCTGTGGGTGTCGCCCTTGCTCACCTGCTTTCCTGGAACAGTGGCTCCATCAGCTGGAAAACCTTTATTGATGCGCTCATGGGGACGGTAAAAACGTCTACCATGATTTCCTTTATTCTCATCGGCGCAAGTTTTCTGACAACCTCCATGGGCTTTACTGGCATCCCCAGAGACCTGGCCGCCTGGATCAATACCCTGAACCTGTCTCCGTATATGCTGCTACTGGCACTTACTCTCTTTTTTATTCTGCTGGGCTGTTTTCTGGATGGCATTTCAGTCGTGGTGCTGACCACCTCTGTTATCCTGCCCATGGTGCAGGCGGCAGGCATTGATCCACTTTGGTTTGGCATCTATCTGGTTATCGTGGTGGAAATGAGTCAGATTACCCCGCCAGTCGGATTCAACCTGTTTGTTATTCAGGGACTGACGGGGGAGAATATTCTGCGCATAGCCTGGGCAGCCCTGCCCTACTTCCTGCTTATCCTGGCAGGCGTGATTCTGATCACCCTGTTTCCCGACATTGTCACCTACCTGCCCGGCAAAATGGGGAACTGATCAGGTAGAACATTCTCAGCAATATCAGCAATAAGAGTACGGCTGTCACTATGAAGAAAACCAATGAACTGCCCCGGCATTCTGATAATGACCGAACTCAGCGCAAGGTAGGCCCGATTGTCTCGTCTGCGCACCTGGCGTCAGGCCAGAGCCAGGAGCTGTCTGAACTGGAATTCGGGCTTATTGTCGCGGGCAATGCCTTCAATCGCTGGATGGTCCGGTGCATGAATGCCGCTGGCCTGCCGGAACTGAGCCCTCTGGACATTCTGGTTCTGCACAGCGTAAATCATCGCAATCGTGCCAAAAAAACGGCGGACATCTGCCTTGTACTGAACGTGGAAGACAGCCATACCGTTACTTACGCGCTAAAAAAGCTTCTGAAGCAGGAGGTTGTCATGTCTGAGAAGCGGGGCAAGGAAACCTATTACTCGGTAACTGAGCAAGGCGAAGCCGTGTGCAAACGCTATCGGGAAATTCGTGAAGACTGCCTGGTGAGTTCTCTGCGCACACTGGGCTTTTCGGGAACCGATACCGGAGAAGTTGCCGGCTTTCTCCGGGGCATCTCGGGGCTTTACGATCAGGCTGCCCGCTCTGCGGCTTCGCTGTAAACAATGTCCAGCTTCCGGGGCCCCGGAAGCCGGCTAACGCAAACATGATAGCTTTTCACCACCCCACCTCCACTCTTATAAATCATATTGGTATCAGGCGTTAATCAATTGTTACTGTAATCCACTGGCATAGTATCCTGAAACCGTCCTAACATAGCCTCACAATAATAGCCCGATAATAAGTCTGGAATCCTTATTTTTGTATCAGGATTGCGCTCTGCACTTCCTTGTCAGAATCTTTCGGAACACAGATGCCACCAGAAGCCATCAGAGGAACAACATGAAACTTGCGTCTTTTTTCGCCAATATGACTGTCCGCAACAAACTGACAGCTGGCTTTGCCATATTACTGGCACTCACTATTGTAGTGGGCATCGTTGGCAAACAAGCACTGGATGCCTACAGCCGGAGGTCGGAGATCGTGGCCATGCTCGGGCAGGTCAACACCGGCCTTACCGAAGCACGGGTTGAAGAAAAGAACTTTCTGTTGTCGGGCAGCGCTGACGATGTTCAGGCCTCTCGTGCCCACAGTGACGAGGTACTGGAGATTACCCGCAACATCAAACCTTTGCTCTCCGTAGACATCGACATCACGAACCTTGAGAGCATCCAGGCCAATATTGAGGAATATCGGTCGCTGATGAGCGACATAGAAACGAACACGACTCAACGAGAGACGGCGCTGGAAGAGTTGGAAAAAAAAGCCAGGATTCTTGGTTCGTCACTTAAAGCCCAGAGCTCGCTATTTTTTGCATCCGCCATATTTGCAGATATGCGCCGCGCAGAGCGAAAATTTTTGATGGACCAGGACCCGGACAGTGTCAAATCCTTCACGGAGGACGCCAAACGGGTGCGGGGCCCACTGGAATCCGCCTCCATTGCCGAGGACAAAAAGGCCCAGGCGTTCGAAGCTCTTGAGTCTTACACCAGTGAATTCAAAAACGTGGTTAGCCTGACCAGTTCCGGCGCTCAGCTTTCCGAACACATGCTTGCTGCCGCCAGACGTGCCACCGAGCTTGCAAACAGCCTGCGCGATGTTCAGCTGGAGAAAATGGAAGCCGATCGCAGCCAGGCGACCTTTCTGATCTTTGGAACCACAGGCGTCGCCTTACTGTTGGGCATAGCCCTTGCCTATCTCATTACCAGGGCCATTACCGTCCCCATTAATCATGCCGTCTCCATTGCCTCGGAAGTAGCCTCTGGCAATCTGACAGTTCGCATTGATGCCAACAGCACCGACGAAGTAGGCCTTCTGATGGCGGCGCTTGCAACCATGGTCACCAGCTTACGGGAACTGGTCAGAAGCATAGAAGCGGGTGCCACCAATATAGCTGGCTCTGCGGAAGAGCTATCGACCGTGACCACCCAAACCAGCGACGGCATCAATCGCCAGAAACAGGAAACGGACCAGGTCGCCACCGCAATGAACGAGATGACTGCCACCGCTACTGACATTGCCCGCAGTGCGGAGCAGGCATTCACCGTCGCATCAGATGCGGCTGATCAGGCCACTGAGGGCGAGCGCGAGGTGCGGGAAACCGTCAGCCAGGTGAACAGCCTTGCCCAGGAAGTCAGCCAAAGCATGGCTACCATTCACAACCTGCAACAGGAAACGACCAATATCGGCACGGTGCTGGATGTGATCAAATCGGTAGCTGAGCAAACCAACCTGCTGGCACTGAACGCCGCCATAGAAGCTGCCAGAGCTGGCGAGCAAGGCCGTGGTTTTGCGGTAGTTGCAGACGAAGTACGGTCCCTTGCTCAGCGAACCCAAAGCTCTGCCCAGGAAATTGAAACCCTGGTCACCTCGCTGCAGAACCGCGCGGGTGAATCTGTATCGACGATGGAATCAAGTGCCTCACTGGCGTCCGATACCCTTAAAAGAGCCACAGCCACGGGTGAAACGATAGCACGCATCACACGGTCGGTTGATGAGATAAAGCAGTATAATAGCCAGATTGCCACGGCCTCGGAGCAGCAAACGTCGGTAGCGGAAGAGATTAATCAGAATATCACCAGCATTCGTGATGTGACTGACCAGTCTGCGGCTTCGTCCAACCAGACAGCCAGCTCCAGCTCTGAACTGGCAAGACTCGGCACCGAACTGCAAGCCCTGGTCTCCCGCTTTAAGCTCTGAGCGGGCCGCCGTCGCTGCGCTCCCGCGTTCCTCAACCTGCGTTGCAGGTTTCGGTCGAACCTCTTATCGGTTCAAATCCTCCCAGCCATACAAAGCAAAACGCCTCAGCCTGTGGGGTACACAAACTGAGGCGCGTTGACTG
>CAYUTG010000047.1:0-15568 GCA_964447555.1 uncultured Marinobacter sp. | reverse complement strand
CCGAAAACTTATACTCGGAGCACACACGGAGCAAGAGGGGGCAAAACGGATCAAACTGCCTGCAAAGAAATAGAATAAATTTATTTATAAAACAATGGCTTATTTTTATTTGATTGAATGCTTTTCGATCTTTTTGGCCGTTTCACTTCCCGATACAGAAACTGCTGAAAATTTTTCCCAGTAATTCATCGGGCGAAAGATGGCCGGTTATTTCTCCAAGCGCATCCTGTGCAGCCCGGAGATCTTCAGCCAGGAGCTCACCAGCCCCATAGCCTTCCAGTTGCCCTTGCCCCTGTAACAATGAATCCTGCGCGCGTTCCAGAGCATCGAGGTGACGGCGACGGGCCAGGAAGCCTCCTTCAGTGGTGCTGGCAAAGCCCATACATTGCTTCAGATGATCTCGCAATGTGTCCAGGCCATCGGACGATTTAGCGGCTATCCGGATCACTGGCGCATCGCCTACTGGTGGGTGGGTCATACCTGCCTCTTCACCGGTCAGATCGACTTTATTGCGGATCACCGTCACCGGCGCTTTTGCTGGCAACTGGTCGATAAAGTCCGGCCAGATTTCATGGGGTCGGGTTTTATCGGTTGTGGTCGCGTCAACCATCAGGAGTATGCGGTCTGCCTGGCGTATCTCATCCCAGGCCCTGGCGATACCAATCTGCTCCACTTCATCGGAGCTGTCCCGTAATCCGGCTGTGTCAATAACATGCAAAGGCATACCATCAATATGGATATGTTCCCTGAGAACGTCCCTGGTAGTACCTTCAATGGCGGTAACAATGGCCGCCTCACGCCCGGCCAGGGCATTCAGCAGGCTGGATTTTCCAGCATTCGGGCGGCCGGCGATCACCACCTTCATACCATCTCTCAGGATGGTTCCCTGCTGCGCCTCTGCCAGAATTATCGCAAGTGTTTCCAGCAGATTGTTCAGGTCACCGGCAACTTTGCCATCTGCCAGAAAATCAATCTCCTCTTCCGGGAAATCGATGGCAGCCTCGACGTAAATTCGCAGATGAGTTACCGCCTCTACCAGTTCATCCACCCGGCGGGAAAATACCCCCTGCATGGAACGCACGGCGCAACGTGCTGCTTGCTCCGAACTGCTTTCAATCAGATCAGCAATTCCTTCAGCCTGGGCCAGGTCCAGCTTGTCGTTCAGAAAAGCCCGTTCTGAAAACTCTCCGGGGCGTGCCAGGCGAGCGCCGAGAGTGCAGACTTCGCGCAATAGCAGATCAAGTATTACTGTGCCGCCATGCCCCTGTAACTCAAATACATCTTCACCGGTAAAGGAGTGTGGATTGGGGAAAAACAACGCGATGCCTTCATCAATCAGCTCCCCATCGCTATCCAGAAAAGGGCCGTAATGGGCATAGCGTGGTTTTGGAGTGTAGCCCAGCATCTTCGTGGCAATGGCTGAAGCCCCGGGGCCAGACACCCTGACCATACCTACACCGGCCTGTCCGGGTGCCGTAGCAATGGCTGCGATGGTGTCGGAATTTTGCATCATGGTGGCTCCGGCGCTCAGTCAAAAACAACAAAGGCCCCGTGTAGGAGCCTTTGTCGGAATCGGGTCAGTGAGGCGGTCAGTGCTTTTTCGCTGCCGCCTCTGCTTCAATCTTACGGGTAATGTACCACTGCTGAGTGATCGACAGAATGTTGTTGACCAGCCAGTAGAGTACCAGACCTGCCGGGAACCACAGGAAGAACACGGTAAAGATCAGTGGCATCAGCTTCATGATCTTCGCCTGCATCGGGTCCGGCGGGGTTGGGTTCAGGTGCATCTGCACGAACATGCTGATTCCCATCAGGATTGGCAGAATGAAGTAGGGGTCCATCTGCGACAGGTCCTGGATGTACAGGATGAACGGCGCATGGCGCAGCTGAACGCTTTCAAACAAAACCCAGTACAGAGAGATAAACACGGGCATCTGAACCAGTATGGGCAAGCAGCCACCCAGCGGATTGATCTTCTCCCGCTTATACAGCCCCATCATTTCCTGAGACATGCGCTGTCGGTCGTCCCCGTACAGTTCTTTAAGCCGGGTTAACTGCGGAGCAACAGCGCGCATCTTAGCCATGGAACGGTAACTTGTGGCCGAAAGGTGGAAAAACACGGCCTTCACAGTAACCGTCAACAGAATAATGGACACACCCCAGTTGCCCACAAGGCTATGGAACCACTGCAGAATGTAGAACAGAGGCAGGGAAATAAAGAACAACCAGCCAAAATCAACCGTCCGGTCGAGATTGGGGGCCAGGTTTTCCAGCCGGTCAATTATTTTGGGCCCAACGTAAGCCTTCGCCCCAACTGTAACCGTGTCACCGGATGCCACGGTTGTCGCGGGATAAACAAACCCCATGACATGCAGCTGGCCACGGCTGGTAGTCTGAAAGCGCGCGGGCTTATCCCGTTCGGGAATCCAGGCGGTCAGAAAGTAATGCTGAATAAACGCCAGCCAGCCATTGGTTATGGTCTGGTTTACGGGTGATTTTGTTAAGTCATCAAACTGGAATTTTTCATAGGGATCTTCCGGTGAACTCATCACCATTCCAAGATACGCCTTGATCCCCATACTGGTCTGGGCGGTAGGATCTGGTGATTCATCGCGGACGATCTTGCCGGTAAAGTTGGCCTGCCAGTCCTCATCGGACTGGTTGTTGATCAGGTAATCAACATCAATTTCATAGCTGTCACGCTCAAACGTATAGCGTTTGGTGATCTTAACGTTGTTATCGGTCGTGTAGTTAAGATCAACGGTCAGCTGATTCTCACCTTCGGCAAGCTGGTAACTGTTGGCTGAGGTCTGATAAACAGGAGCCTTACCATTTTTCCGGCTGTCCGGGCCATTTTTGCCTATAAGGCCACTTTCCAGGATGTAAATACGGTTACGGTTGTCCGATAGAAGCTGTAACTGCTCTTCACTGTGCAACGATTTGTCGTAGTTTAACAGGCGACTACTGACCAGGTTACCGCTTACCCGGTCTATGGTCAGGTTAAACACATCGGTGCGAACTGTCACATACTGGTTATCTACAGATGTTTTCTGACCTGTTTGTGTTGTAACGGTCTGACCAGACTCCGGTGGCGCGAGTTCTTCACCCTGATGCTCTGTAGTTTCTTCCGGAAGCACCATGGTGTCGGCGCTGCTGTCGATACGTGGAGCAGTATCACTGGCAACCTGCGCAGTTTTTGGCTGCTGATGGTAGTCATCATTCCAGGCAAGCACCATCAGGTAACTGACAATGGCCAGGCCGGCGAATAATACGATGCGTTTAATATCCATAGAGTTACTGTCTGGTCTGGTTTGTTATGTGGGAATGATCAGTCTGCATGCACGCAACACCTGGCTCTGCCTGTGTAGCCTGAGGGTTGTCCGAAACACCTGGTACCGGATCATAACCGCCTTCAGCCCAGGGATGACACCTTAAAATTCGCCTGACAGCGAGAATCAGTCCTTTCAGAGCACCGTGATGAGTTATTGCTTCTGCTGCGTATTGTGAACAGGTGGGGTAGTGACGGCAATGGCTGGCCATCAAAGGGCTGACTGTATACTGATAAAAGCGTATGGGGAGGAGGAGAAGTTTTCGCATTAACCCGTTCCTCTGCCAGCATTTTCAGCAGGTTTTGACGCTGCTGAACCGGATGGTTGGTGTTTACGGTATTTGCTGGCAAGCCTTCCCCAGAGATCATTCAGTGAATTGCTTACGGTCGGGTTATCAAGGTTTGCGAGTCCTTGCCTTCCGAGCACCACAATATCGAGTGGTGGCAAATTCTGGTGATGCCTGAAGGTCTCCTTGACCTGCCGTTTGATCCGGTTCCGCTGGACCGCCAGTTTCAGATTTTTTTTTGAAAAAATCAGACCGACCCTGGCGTAACCGAGTGTATTCGGTGTTGCCAGGATCAGAAAATTCCGATGCGGAACTTTTAACTGGACGTCATCGAAGACTTTACCGTAATCGGAGGGCTTCAGAAGCCGGTGCGATTTCGGAAAGTTCAAAGCCTTCATGAGGCGAGCAGCAAGTTACGCAGAAAGACGTGCACGACCTCTGGCACGGCGACGCGAAATAATCTTACGGCCATTTGCTGTTGCCATACGGGCACGAAAACCGTGAACGCGTTTACGCTTCAGGACACTGGGTTGAAACGTTCTTTTCATGGTGGTGATCTCACAATTCGTCAGTTGGACAGTCAGTCAATGGCCGAAAAACGTACAGCCAAAACAGGTGCGGCATTCTATGCAAATACCGGGGGGAATTCAATGGTTATTGGTAAGTGAGTGTGCGGACGGTGGCAGGGGAATGGCGTGGCATCGAATAACTGTAGTTATAGGTTTTTTTAAATTCTTTTAAAAGATTATTTATTACTGTTATTACTGAGCCTGTTTTCTGTTGATAACCAATTAAAGTTCAATAGTTTCATAATGTTATAGTAATGATAAACGCCTTGATAAAGCAGGGTGAGGCCTGTGAATGACCGATTGACCAAATGTGGATAACCTGGAAAGCCATCACGAGGATGAGTTATCCACCTGATCGTTCAGAACTTTCACACAGGGTTCAACCCAGGATGCGCACATGGTTTTGTGGATAACTGATTTCAGGAAATTTTCTGTACACAAGCCTGTTGGTAAGTTCTTAATTAGCTGATTCATAAAGTAATAGATTTCAACAGGCTGTTTAATAAGCGTCTCGAGTACTTTCGCTGACGGGTTCATCAGGTTAGAATCCGGGGTCATCTCCGAAGGTTGGAGTCACCGTTTTCCGACCTGAGACATTTCAGGATTATCAGGAGCAGGCTGTCGTGCCGAACAGTATGTGGCATCAATGTCTTGAAGTACTCAGGGACGAGTTCCCCGCGCAACAGTTCAATACCTGGCTCAGGCCCCTTCAGTCTGATCATCAGGATGGCCAGCTAATGCTGTTTGCCCCCAATCGGTTTGTGAAAGACTGGGTGCATGAAAAATACCTCAGGCGCATAGAAGAAGTACTCAAGGATCTGAATGGTGGCCAGGCGCCCAGGGTGAATATGAAAGTGGGCTCTGCGCCCCGGCCCACGGATAAGGTGGTACGGTCACAGGTTCCTGCGACAGGCAATGGAACCTTTCAGGATGAAGCGGGTAGTCAGGTTACCGCGGAAGAAAAAGGGGTTGCGGCAACCGTTGGCAATGCGACTGCGGTTCGGCCAAAATCAGCCTATGAGCGGCGCAACGTTCAGGTTGAAGGCGATATCAAGCATCAGAGTTTTCTAAACGAAGGCTTTACCTTTGATACGTTCGTTGAAGGTAAATCAAACCAGTTAGCCAGGGCGGCATCGATGCAGGTTGCCGAGAACCCGGGTGGCGCTTATAACCCGCTGTTTCTTTATGGCGGTGTGGGGTTGGGTAAGACTCACCTCATGCACGCTATCGGCAACGAAATTGTCCGGCGAAACCCCGGTGCCAAAGTGGCGTACCTTCGGTCGGAACGTTTTGTGGCAGACATGGTGAAAGCGCTGCAACTGAACGCGATTAATGAGTTCAAGCGTTATTACCGGTCAGTGGATGCTTTGCTGATTGATGATATTCAGTTTTTTGCCCGTAAAGAGCGATCACAGGAAGAGTTCTTCCATACATTTAATGCGTTACTGGAAGGTGGCCAGCAGGTGATCGTAACCTGTGACCGGTTTCCGAAAGAAATTGTTGATATGGAAGAACGGCTGAAGTCCCGGTTCGGGTGGGGGCTAACGGTGATGGTAGAGCCACCAGAGCTGGAAACCCGGGTAGCCATTCTGATGAAAAAAGCCGAGCAGGTTAAGGTAAAACTCAGTAGCGAAGCCGCTTTTTTTATTGCACAGAAAATACGCTCGAATGTCAGAGAGCTAGAAGGCGCGCTACGTTTGGTGATAGCGAATGCTCACTTCACTGGCTCTGAGATTACCCCTCAGTTTATCCGGGAGAGCCTGAAAGACCTGCTGGCATTGCATGAAAAGCAAGTGAGTATCGATAACATCCAGCGTACGGTTGCGGAGTATTACAAAATCAAAGTGGCAGATCTTCTGTCCAAACGGCGAACACGAAATGTGACCAGGCCGCGACAGGTGGCAATGTCTCTGTCGAAAGAACTGACGAATCACAGTTTGCCGGAAATTGGTGATGCGTTCGGTGGCCGTGACCATACCACCGTTCTGCATGCGTGTAAGAAAATCGTGGAATTGCAGGAAACTGATCCAGGCATCCGCGAGGATTATCAGAACTTTATGAGATTGCTGACCACCTGATAAGGAAGCATTATCGGATTGCTAACAAGAACCAGCAATTACCATTCACCTTTCCAACAAAAGAATGCTGAGTGCCATGAAACTGACGATCAGCCGTGAATCGCTGCTTACCCCACTGCAAAGCATTGCCGGGGTGGTGGAAAAAAAACAGACCATGCCTGTGCTATCCAACGTGTTGCTGGTAGCAGAAGGTAATACGCTGACACTGACCGGTACCAATATAGAAGTGGAACTGGTGAGCAGGGTAACACCGGTGCATATAGATCAGCCAGGTCAGATAACCGTACCCGCCCGAAAGTTGTCTGATATCTGTCGGGCGCTGGGTGAAAATACCGAAATTGAACTGGAACTGACCGGCGACCGGCTGCACCTGCGTTGTGGGGCCAGCCACTTTACCCTGTCTACACTGCCAGCCGAGCATTTTCCGAATGTGGAAGATGAAGCAGAGAGTTTCCGCCTTGAGCTTCCCCAGAAGGAACTGGGCAGAATGTTTGATGCCACCTCATTTGCAATGGCTCAGCAGGACGTTCGTTATTACCTGAACGGGCTACTTCTGGAAGTGGATGACGCCAATGTGCGCACCGTAGCCACTGACGGGCACCGCCTGGCCATGGCCTACCTGGCATTGTCCACAGGTTGTCCGGAACTCCGGCAGGTTATTGTTCCCCGAAAAGGGGTGCTTGAACTGGCCCGGTTGCTCGATGATGTTGAAACGCCGGTTACTCTGGTGATCGGTGATAACCATTTGCGGGCGACCGTAGGCAGTTATACGTTCACCTCCAAACTGATCGAGGGTAAATTCCCGGACTATAAACGGGTTATTCCCCGCGGTGGCGATAAGGTTGTACTGGCCGACAGGTCCATGCTGAAAAATACCCTGCAACGGGCGGGAATACTCTCCCATGAAAACATCCGGGGTGTTCGGTTGAATCTCGCACCGGATGAGCTTCAGATTTTTGCGAACAACCCGGATCAGGAACAGGCTGAAGATGCGTTGTCTGTTGACTATCAGGGCGAATCCCTGCAGATCGGATTTAATGTAGGCTATCTGATTGATGTGATGAATGCGCTGGATGATGATCAGGTAAAACTTACCTTATCTAATCCAAACAGCAGTGCACTCATTGAATCGCAAACGGATAGCCGCTGCCTGTATGTGGTTATGCCAATGAGGTTGTAGGAGAGAAAACCATGGGTACTGTTTCGAATGGAATCAAAGGCGCGTTCAGAATCGGTCAGACGTTATCTGTGCTTGGCCGTACCGGCGTTAACTGGGTCAAAGGGGACCGACCTCCTGCTCCACGCCTGCTGAGACAGACCTTTGAATCTTTGGGCGCTACCTATATCAAACTGGGTCAGTTTATCGCCAGTTCACCGACGTTTTTCCCGAAGGAATACGTTGAGGAGTTCCAGTACTGTCTGGATAAAACGCCGAACCTGCCTTTCAGCGTGATCAGAAAGATTATTAAGGAAGAGTTGGGTTGTCCGCTTGAACAGGTATATTCAGAGATTAACCCTGTTGCTCTGGCCTCGGCGTCCATTGCCCAGGTGCATGAAGCTCGCCTGATTACGGGTGAGGAAGTGGTCATCAAGGTGCAGAAGCCTGGCGTGGAAAACGTACTGCTTACGGATCTGAACTTCCTCTACCTTTCCGCGAAAATCCTCGAAACGCTCGCCCCTAAACTGTCCTGGACGTCCTTGTCCGGTATTGTTGAGGAAATTCAGCGGACCATGATGGAAGAGTGCGATTTCATCAAGGAATCCAATAATCTGAAAGTGTTCGGAGAGTTTCTTCGCGAAACCGGTAATGACGAAGCCGCGGTACCGGTTGTGTACGATCACTGCAGCACCCGCCGGATTTTGACCATGGAGCGCTTTCGGGGTGTGCCACTGACCGATCTGGAAAGCATTCGTGGTTATGCCAGAGACCCGGAACGAACCCTGATTACGGCAATGAATACCTGGTTTGCAAGCCTGACCCAGTGTGAGTTCTTCCACGCGGATGTTCATGCAGGGAACCTGATGGTTCTGGAAGATGGCCGTGTCGGGTTTATCGACTTCGGCATTGTTGGCCGGATAAAGCCGGACACCTGGCAGGCAGTCAGTGACTTTATCTCGTCTGTTATGGTCGGCGATTTTGATGGTATGGCAGATGCGATGGTACGAATTGGCATAACCCGTCAGACTGTTAAAACGAAGGAACTGGCGAGTGATTTACGTCGCCTTTATCAACAAATGGATAAAATGGTGCCTGACGACCTACCCTACGAAGCGGACCGGGCAGAGGATGATGTGAACCATATACTGATGGACATGGTCAAAATTGGCGAAAGCCATGGGCTTCACTTCCCAAGGGAGTTTGCGCTTCTGCTGAAACAGTTTTTGTATTTTGATCGTTACGTTCACATTCTCGCGCCCGAAATGGACGTCTTTATGGATGAGCGGTTAAGCATGCTTCACTGAGAAAGTCGCCTTCGGAGCCGGGCTTTTGTACACTAGGGCAGCGCTACAGGAATGTGGCGCTGCTTTTTTTTACCCATTGATTTTCCCGTGGTGTCCAGAGCCCTTCCTTCTATGGCGCTTGTAAAACTTCAGACCGAGCACTTCCGAAATCTTGGGTCCGCGCCTGTCGACTTTTCTTCGTCTTTTAATCTGTTGTATGGCGACAATGGTAGTGGCAAAACCAGTCTTCTTGAGGCGATTGGATATCTTGGTCTGGGACGCTCGTTTCGGGTAAGTCGGCATCAGGCGGTGGTTAGTCACGGCGCCTCACGATTTACGGTATTTGGTGGGCTTGATAGTGGGTTGGAATTATCTGGCGCAGTTGGCGGTGATTTGGATAACTCTCAGGGTCTGGCCCACCGCGTGGGTATCACCCGGGATATTGCCCGCAAGGAGACGACCTTACGGGTAGATGGCCAGAGTGTTCGCAGCCTCTCCTCGCTGGCAATGCATTTACCCGTTTCCGTCATCGACCCCGGGGTGTTTGATATTGTCGCGGGTGGCCCCGGAAAACGTCGTCAGTTTCTGGATTGGGCAGTGTTCCACGTGGAACCTTCTTTTGCATCGGTGTGGCAACAGTGTCAGAGAGCGACATCACAGCGGAATCAAATGCTAAGAAATGGTAGACTAGACGAAGCTTTACTTCGTGTGTGGGATGCCCAGTACGCCACCCTGAGCCAGCGAATAAATGAAGCCAGAGAAACCACCTTCAAGCACTTTAAGGTGGCCGCAGAATCGCTGCTGGTTGAGATTGATGCCGGCTGGGCAGACGGGCTGAATATTGGTTTTTATTCGGGCTGGGACCAGAGTCGCTCACTTGCGGATGTGCTGGCGGCACACCGCGAGCAAGAGCGGAAAATGGGGCATACCTTATACGGCCCCAACCGGGCGGACATTCGGCTCAGGTATCAGGGCCGCCCAGTGGCAGAAACCTTCTCACGAGGCCAGCAGAAGACGCTGGTTATTCTGTTGAAAATTGCCCAGGGTATGGTTTTGAATCAGTTGGGCAAACAGGTGACCTTTTTGCTCGATGATATTAATGCAGAGTTAGATGGTCATCATCGGGCCTTGTTGGCCAGAAAATTACAAATGTTGGGGTGCCAGGTGTTTATCACTTCTATTGAGCATCCGGAACCAGAGGTGCTATGGCCGAGTGGTGATGCACCAAATTACCGAATGTTCCACGTGGAACATGGAAAATTGACGGAAGAATAGAGCTCGCTAAGTCCGGATCACTCACTCGATATAGAGAGGATTGAGAAGATCAGATAAGCGGCAGTCACACCTTTCAGGAGTCTCGAATGAGCGAATCCGATTATAATTCCTCCAGTATCAAGGTGCTTAAGGGACTTGATGCGGTGCGTAAACGGCCCGGCATGTACATCGGTGACACCGACGATGGTACCGGCCTGCACCACATGGTGTTCGAGTTGGTGGACAACTCCATCGATGAAGCCCTGGCCGGCCATTGTTCGGAAATAGGCGTTATTGTTCACCCAGATGAATCGGTTACGGTGCAGGATAACGGCCGTGGCATTCCGGTTGAGCTCCACGAAGGAGAAGGTGTTTCTGCGGCGGAAGTCATTATGACCATTCTGCACGCCGGGGGTAAGTTCGATGACAACTCTTACAAGGTGTCTGGCGGCTTGCACGGTGTTGGCGTGTCCGTTGTGAATGCGCTCTCGTCGAACCTGACTCTGACCATTCGCCGTAATGGCAAAGTGTATGAGCAGAACTACACCCACGGTGTTCCAACCGCTCCCCTGGCACCGGTTGGAGAGACAGAGGCCACAGGAACGAAGGTTCACTTTGTGCCGTCACCTGAAACCTTCACCCAGATTGAGTTCCATTACGACATTCTGGCCAAGCGTTTGCGGGAACTGGCCTTTCTGAACAGTGGCATCCGTATACGGTTAACGGATGAGCGCAGCGGGAAGGAAAGCATCTTCGAGTATGAAGGTGGCTTGCGTGCGTTTGTAGAGCATCTTAATGCCAACAAAACGCCCATTAACCGGGTATTTCATTTCACCCGCGAGCGACCAGAAGATGGCATTGTGGTTGAGATTGCCATGCAGTGGAATGATGCCTTCCAGGAAAACCTCTACTGCTTTACCAATAACATCCCGCAGCGTGATGGTGGTACCCATCTGGCCGGCTTCCGCTCTGCGCTGACCCGTTCACTTAACAACTACATTGAACAGGAAGGGCTGGGCAAGAAGGCCAAAGTAAGCACCTCCGGGGATGATGCCCGCGAAGGGTTGACGGCCATCGTGAGTGTAAAAGTTCCGGACCCCAAGTTCTCATCCCAAACCAAAGATAAACTGGTGTCATCGGAAGTAAAAACAGCTGTAGAGCATGAGTTGTACTACAGCTTTGCTGAATACCTGCAGGAACAGCCCAGCGAAGCCAAGCTGATCGTTAACAAAATGATTGAAGCGGCGCGGGCCCGCGAGGCGGCACGGAAAGCCCGTGATATGACTCGCCGGAAAGGGGCTCTGGATATCGCTGGCCTGCCCGGGAAACTGGCCGACTGTCAGGAGAAAGATCCGGCCCTGTCTGAACTCTTCATAGTGGAGGGGGACTCAGCCGGCGGTAGCGCCAAACAGGGGCGTGATCGCAAAACCCAGGCTATTCTTCCGCTGAAAGGTAAAATCCTGAACGTAGAGAAAGCGCGTTTCGATAAGATGTTGTCGTCAGCAGAAGTCGGTACCTTGATTACCGCCCTGGGCTGCGGCATCGGCCGGGAGGAATTCAACCCGGATAAGCTGCGTTATCACTCCATTGTTATTATGACGGATGCGGACGTTGACGGTTCCCACATACGTACCCTTCTGCTGACGTTCCTGTTTCGCCAGATGCGCGAAATTATTGAGCGTGGGCACGTGTTTATTGCTATGCCACCTCTGTATAAAGTGAAGCGTGGCAAACAAGAGCAATACCTGAAGGATGAGAAAGCCAAGGAAGCCTACCTGACTCAGGCGGCACTGGAAGGTGCTCAGCTTTATGTGAACCCGGAAGCCCCCGCGATCAAGGATTCGGCCCTGGAAACCATGGTTAAGGAATACCAGACCGTGATGGCTATGATCGAACGGTTGTCCCGGGCCTATCCGGCACGGGTGCTGGTACAGATGATTCGTAACGTCACCCTCAAGCCTGAGCATCTGACTGACGAATCAACGGTTGCCCGTTGGGTAGAGCGGTTAGGCAACGGCTTGAGCGTCGATACCCGTACCGGCACCAAGTATACTTTCTCAGTGACCAGAGATACCGAGCGGGGCTTCTACCTGCCCAAGGTGACTATCTATGTGCACGGCATGCCCCATGAGCATGTGTTCGGGCATGAGTTTTTTGAGTCGCCGGCGTATAAAGCCATTGCCCGCATGGGCGAGTCTCTGGACGGTCTGATTGAAGAGGGTGCCTACATTCAGCGTGGTGAACGCAAACAGGCCATCCTCACCTTCGAAGGTGCGCTGGACTGGCTGATGAAAGAAGCGCAGCGTGGTCTGAGTATCCAGCGCTACAAGGGGCTGGGGGAAATGAACCCGGATCAGCTCTGGGAGACAACGATGGACCCGGAAACCCGGCGAATGATGAAAGTGACCATTCAGGATGCCTTTGCGGCAGACCAGATATTCACCACTTTGATGGGGGATGATGTTGCGCCCCGCAGAGACTTCATTCAAACCAACGCTCTGGAAGTGAACAATCTGGACGTATAACCGGGCAGGTTATTGAGTTTATAAAAAAGCGGCAAGGTATTGATTCCTCGCCGCTTTTTTATGAATGCAAATTCAGTGGTGCTATGGATCCCTATTTCCGGGATTCCGAAGAGGCCTGTTTCTCCTTTTCCTTATCCTGAAGGTGTGGTGCCATCACTTCCTCCAGTGTGTATCCGGTCAGCCTTCGGATGGTGCGCCACAGATAGTAGAAAATCAGCATCATCATAATCATCGAGGGTATGGCAATCATTGGGTAACTCACCAGTGTCATACGCCCCAGTTCCTCATTGAATGCCTGTGTTCCGGATGGGCTGATAACAATCCAGCGGGCAATAACGTAGTTCATAACGGATGAGAACAAAAAGGTCGCCGCAAAATAGTAACTGGCTTTAAGCAGGCGCTGTTCAAATTCATCCACACTGCCCTGCTCTTCCAGCGACTGGTGAATTTTGTTCACATCCAGTACCGACGGGTTATACAGCAGCGTTCGAACCAGTGGGTATTTCGTCCGCGTTGAAAACAGCACCGCCAGGCCGATCACCGCCGGCACGGCCGCTTCCTTGACCGCAAGCCAGCGCGCGTCCAGTTCGAGCAGACCAATACCCCCGGTCAGGCCAACACTGATCAGCCCCAGAACTGCAATAAAATTTTTCTTGCGATAGCGGATCAGTTCGAACAGTCCCCAGCCCAACGGAAAGGCCAGGCCGATGAGCAGGGCGTTTACATTGCCCAGATAGTCGTCGCCGCTGAATTTCATCAGAATAACGGAAGGAATGACAATGCTGACCAGTAGATCTACCCAGGGGCGTTGCTTGTGGTCGGGTCGGTTAGAAGGGTTTGACGCGGTCATAAATCAGCCTGAATACGATTGAACCGAAGCAGGCCGGAGGGCACTGCCGAAAACGGGTGTTCCGGCAGTATACGATGATTTGAAACGGGAGCCTAACCGGCCTCAGAAGCTGCCGGAGGTGGTCACGGACCTCCCCGGCTGGCCGGTCTGAACCAGGTTGTTGGCGCCACTTTGCCACTGTACCTGGGCGGAAGGATCGGTTTCGCTGCGCTTGAGACACTTCCATTCTACCGAGGTATTGGCCGGCATCTCGAAGGTGCCGGACCAATTCGGGTAGCTGGTGGGGTCCAGCTTTAGAGCGTCGCCCGTTGACCAGTTACCCAGCTGGGCGTTGTTACCGGTGACATACACACTCTGGCCCCAGTTGGTGGTGCCATTGGCACACTGGAAAGTAACGGCAACGGAATCCCCGTCAGGATCACTCCCGGAGCCACCATCAGGGCTACCGCTATTACCGTAGAAGCTGCCGGAGGTGGTCACGGACCTCCCCGGCTGGCCGGTCTGAACCAGGTTGTTGGCGCCACTTTGCCACTGTACCTGGGCGGAAGGATCGGTTTCGCTGCGCTTGAGACACTTCCATTCTACCGAGGTATTGGCCGGCATCTCGAAGGTGCCGGACCAATTCGGGTAGCTGGTGGGGTCCAGCTTTAGAGCGTCGCCCGTTGACCAGTTACCCAGCTGGGCGTTGTTACCGGTGACATACACACTCTGGCCCCAGTTGGTGGTGCCATTGGCACACTGGAAAGTAACGGCAACGGAATCCCCGTCGCAGGCAGCGCCCACGTGCAGCGCCGCCGCCTCCATCGCCGGTACCGACAGGTTTACCTGCCCCCCCTGCACTGTGACGCAGCTGCCATCACCGGCAACGTTGCGATAGCTGCCATCGGGCAGGCTGGTGCTGAACGTTCGGCTCAGGGTGCCGCCTTCACGGTTGATGGCGACGAAGCCCTTATTGCCCCGGTTGAAGGCAATCTGGTTGTTGCCGTTGTCCCACCAGCCGGATACACCGGTGCCGTCGGTGACGTTGCGGAAGGCCACCATATTGGCAATGGAATCCCAGCGGTGCTCGCATACCCAGCCGTTGCCGCACTGGGCACTGCCGTTCTGATACACCGTCTGGGAGGGCGGCCCCTGATCGCCGTTGGAGAAGCTGTAGCTGGACATCACTTTGGGGTATCCGTAAGGCCAGGCCAGCATGAACACGTTGGCCAGGTTGTACAGGCTGCCATCCTTGTAGGTGACGATGTTACTGCCGCCGGCACCGTGCCCGCGCTGGTTGTCGTGGTTATCGGTGAACACCACAGCGTCACCGCCCGCCAGGAATCCCCAGCCCTCACCGAAGCTGTTCAGATAGGCCAGCCGCTGGTTCTTGAAGACGTCGCCAATGGCCGCGCTGTAGCGAAATTCGGTAACGTCTGAGGTGCTGGTGTACTCGGTGGCACTGACTGCCTCACCGCCCAGGTCAATCACCTCCTGAAACACGTACAGCGGGCTGTTCACCCGGCCCAGAATACCGCTGATGTCCGACGGCGACATGTGCTTTGCGGCGTCAATCCGGATGCCCTTCACACCCAGGGACGCGAGTTGGTTCAGATAGCCAGCGAGGGTGTTCTGCACGTAGTTAGCCGCGGTGTTCAGGTCTGGCAGACCGACCAGCTGGCAGTTACGCACGCGCCAGGCGTCAGTACCGTAATCTTCCGGGTTAATTCCGCAGGGCGTGTGGAAATGGTTGCTGCTGTAAATGGGGTAACTGAGCGAACCGGAACTGTAGGATGACCCGGCGGTGCCGGTACCGCTGCCATTGGCCATGTGGTTGATCACCGCATCGGCGTAGACGTCCACCCCGGCGGCATTGCAGCGCTGCACCATGTCGGCGAAAGCGGCGGCATCACCGCTGCGACTGGTCAGCTGGTAACTCACGGGCTGGTACCGGGTCCACCAGGCGCTGCCCTGAATGTGTTCCTGAGGCGGCGAAACCTGCACGGCGCTGAAGCCCTTGGGCCCAAGAAAAGTTTCGCATTCCTGGGCAACGTCGCTCCATTTCCATTCAAATAGATGCACAAAAGCACCGGCCTGAGTGTGTTGTGTTGGCAGGGTCAGTGCCAGGCCGAGTGCGGCACCGGTGGCCAATCGGGACAGTGGAATCATTGCATGCTCCTGTATTTTAATTGTTGTGGTGCATTCAGGCGTCCGCGAAGCTTATAGGTTCCTCGCTCAGACGCTGACCATGACAAC
>CAYUTG010000046.1:0-15611 GCA_964447555.1 uncultured Marinobacter sp. | reverse complement strand
GAGCGTGTATTTGCTGCCCTGAGCGAACCGGCACGGTAACGACGCGGGCAGGTGCCGGGTCGGGCGAACTGACAGTAACCGGCTCTGGTGCCTGCAGCGCGCTGTCTGCGGCTGCCTCTGGCTCCGGCGAGCGTTCCTGGCTGCTGGCGGGTAACAGCGACAATGATGCCCCGCGGGCCAGCCTGCGTTGGTCATTATTGCCGCCCCGTACGCCCACAACATGAATGCTGTGGCGTCTGCAGGTGCCGATGATGCTGAAGAAATCCAGTTCGCTGTCCAGCCCCTCGTATTTTTCAAGGCTGATGATAATCGGGATATCTTTGAAAAAGCCGGGTGCCTGGCTGACTTTGTCTCTGAGTATTTCTTCAAACTCGTCGGTGTCGAAGCTGTAAAGCTCCAGTGCCATCATTGAGACACTGGCGCTTTTTAACTGAAAACCCTTTTTTACCCCGGGGGTGGCGGTATCGGTCATGAATGGGTCTCTTCCGTGGCGTGTGGGGTGGAGCGTAATGTTAAGGGTTCTCCCTCAAACTGAATACCAGACCACCCTGTGCTTATGTATTGGCGAATATTGCCATGGCTGTCGCCCGCAGGGGTGTCTATAACCTGATTGTAATGTTCAGCAAACAATTGCAGCGTGTCGGCTTCCGGCAAATTGCAATACCGGCCCAGCGCAAACACCTGACATGAGCCGGCATTCTCACCGGGTGCGTTGAACAGAGGGCCGTTGTGAAACCCGGTAGGCTGATAGTCAAAGTAACGTTCAATCAATGCCAGGGTATCGCTGAACCGGGAATGACCCGCCTTCAGGGCTGCCAGATGAATCTGCACAGACTCTGCTACCGTCATGAGTGATGGTCCTGCTTTGGACCAGCCTGGTAGGTTGCTTTCCACTGTTCATAGGGCATGCCATAAATCTCTTCCCGGGCATCGGGGTCAGAGATCTCGAAACCACGTTCGGTGGCTTCGGCACGGTACCATTTGGACAGGCAGTTACGGCAGAAGCCTGCCAGGTTCATCAGGTCAATGTTCTGAACGTCCGTTTTGTTCTGTAAATGCTGAACCAGACGGCGAAAAGCGGCGGCTTCTATTTCCGTGCGATCAGATTCGGGGATTGGGTTGCTCATATAGCCTCGTATTGATTGAGTCGCTGGTAGTGGAGTTCCTGATAGCAGGGCTCCTGACATTCTCAGCATGTTAGCTTAAGATACAAGGCTGTATAAATGTACAGAATGCCGATGCGAGCCCTCAGCCTATGCCTCAGCGCAAGATTATCCACGTGGATTGCGACTGCTTTTATGCGGCGGTTGAAATGCGCGACGATGCCAGCCTGCGGAATGTGCCACTGGCGGTAGGCGGCGATGGTAACCGGGGTGTGGTCACAACCTGTAACTACAAGGCCCGGGCGTTTGGTGTGCGCTCTGCCATGCCTGGTGGAGAGGCTCGCAGACGGTGCCCCGGGCTGGTCACTGTGCCTGTGGATATGCCCCGTTACCGGGCGGTTTCCCAGCAGGTTATGGCCATTCTGCGCGAGCTGACCGATCTGGTTGAGCCATTGTCACTGGATGAGGCATTTCTTGATGTGTCTGATATAACGGACCATAAAGGCAGCGCCACCCTGATGGCCCGCTACCTGCGGGAACGGATAAGGCAGGAGGTTGGCATTACGGTTTCGGCGGGCGTAGCGCCGAATAAGTTTCTGGCCAAAGTGGCAAGTGACTGGCGCAAGCCAGATGGCCTCTATGTGATCCGGCCGGATGACGTTGATGCGTTTGTGCACGCCCTTCCTGTTGAAAAGCTGTTTGGGGTTGGTCGCGTAACGGCATCGAAGCTGTACGATCTGGGTGTGAAAACCTGCGGCGATATGCGGGCGCTTGGCCCGGAGGTGTTAACCGAGCGCTTTGGAAAAAACGGCTACCGGCTGTACCAGATGGCGTACGGTCGTGACGAAAGGCCGGTTATGGTAACCCGGGTGGCCAAATCGGTCAGTGTTGAACGCACATTTTCCCAGGACTTGCCAGACAGGCAGGCCTGCGAGGACGTGGTCGACTCACTGGTGGCCGATCTGAACCGCAGGCTTTCCCGTAAAGCCCGCGATAAACCCATTCACAAGTTGTTCATCAAAATTCGTTACAGTGATTTTTCAACACACACGCTGGAGCGTGTACGGCCCGGAATCAGCGAGCCGGGCCCTGATGACTATCTGCCTTTGTTGCATGAACTGGCCGGTAGCAAAGATCGCCCCGTGCGCTTGCTGGGCCTGGGGGTGCGTTTCCGGGATGACGATGCGCCCACCACTCAGCTACGCCTGTTTGATTAAGCTTGCTATTCTTTGATTCATCCATTCAGCCAACCCATGCGGAGACCTGATGAAAACGCGAAAGCTTGGTTATACCGATATTGATGTCAGCCTGATTTGCCTCGGCACCATGACCTGGGGCGAGCAGAATACCGAACAGGATGCTTTTGAGCAGCTGGATTATGCGACAGCCGCCGGAGTGAACTTTATTGACGCGGCTGAAATGTATCCCGTGCCACCGAGGGCGGAAACACAGGGGCTTACCGAAACCTATCTGGGTAACTGGCTTGCCCGGCGGGGCCGGCGCGATGATCTGGTGGTTACCTCCAAGGTAGCCGGGCCTGGAAACGGGCTTGGGTACCTTCGTAATGGCCCGCGGCTGACCCGGGAGCATATCCGTGAAGCCTGCGAGGCCAGCCTGAGAAGGCTTCAGACCGACTACATCGATCTCTATCAGGTGCATTGGCCCGATCGCACCACGAACTTTTTCGGCAAACTGGCCTATTCCCATAACAGCGAAGAAGCATTTACCCCCATTGAGGAAACGCTTGAAGCGCTGGATGAACTGGTCCGGGAGGGCAAGGTGCGGCATGTCGGGCTGTCTAATGAGACTCCCTGGGGCACCATGAAGTACCTGGAACTGGCGAGGCAGAATGGCTGGTCAAGGCCGGTGAGCATTCAGAACCCGTACAACTTGCTGAACCGTTCTTTTGAGGTGGGTCTGGCAGAAATTGCGCATCGTGAGCAGGCCGGTTTGCTGGCCTATTCGCCGTTGGCGTTCGGTATGCTTTCCGGGAAGTACCTTGGCGGAAAGTGGCCAGAAAAAGGGCGCTTAACCCTGTATGAGCGCTTTAGCCGCTACAACAATGAGCATGGGCTGGATGCCACCCGTGCGTATGTTGAGCTGGCAAACCGGCATGAACTGTCGCCAGTCCAGATGGCGCTTGCCTATGTGAACAGCCGCAGCTTTGTGACCAGTAATATCATCGGTGCTACCACCATGGAGCAGTTGGGCGAAAACATTGGATCTGCCGACCTCACGCTGAGCCAGGACGTGCTCAGTGCCATTGAGGCTATTCATCAGGAGTTTACCTACCCCTGCCCATAAAACCAGAGCCGCTTTCAGGCGGTTACAGGCTCTTGCCCTGCCAGTGATAATCAGCGCTGGCAGGGCAGGTATCGGGGGTAGGTTACACGTTGATACGTTAAAGAATATATTTTGACAGTGCGGAAGCAATTTAGCGACAAAAAACCGGCGCCAATGTGTGCAATTTCACATCTTTCCTGGCCTTAATCATTAGACTTTAGCCTTAAGTATCCGTAGAATTCCCGGTCGGTTAACAGGTCTCCCAAGAGTCATGATTATTCGCATATTTATCGCATTACTCGCCCTCAATCTGGTTGCCTTCGTCGTTCGTGCCGAGGCAGCAGAGCGCATGCATGATGGCATGAGTAAAAATATGACGGCTGTTGAGCTGTACGAGCAGCAAAAACGGGCCGCCGTTGATTATGATGATGAAGACGAAAATGTAGAGGCCTTCAGCCAGATTGGCTCGCGCCTTCTGACTCTGACGCTTTTTCAGTCGAAAGACGACGGAAAGCGGTATGCCTCCCAACCGGCACAGCCTGATCACGGCATTGCGCTGATCGATGAAGGCGCCTGTCTGAACCTCAAGTGGAACTTCTGACTCCAGCCGCAACCCTTGCACGCCCGTCTGAATAATACCTCTGCCTTCTGTATTGCCTCCTCCCTGAATCGATGCCCGCGCATTGCCTGTGCATGTATGGCGTGTGATTATTCATCCCAATACAGGCCTGCACCCAATAAGGAGTTTGGTCATGGCAGACGAGAACCACCGTTTGAACGACATAGATGCCTGCGTAGATGAGGTGATAGCACGGGTAGGCAAAACTATCCGGCTGGGTTTGCCTCTGGGGCTGGGTAAGCCGGTACGCTTTGTGAATGCCCTGTATCAGCGCGCGAAAGACGACCCCGACATTCAGTTGTTTATTGCTACGGCCTTATCGCTGGTTGCTCCTGAAGGCGGAGATTCACTGGAAGGGCGGTTTATGGGGCCGTTTGCAGAACGGCTTTACGGGCAGATACCTGAGCTTGCCTATGCCCGGGATGTTCTGGCTAACCGCCTGCCAGGCAATGTAACTGTTTCCGAATTTTTCTTTAAAGCCGGCAGTTATCTGCATAACCCATCGCAACAACGTCAGTACCTGTGCAGTAATTACACGCACGCGGTGCGGGACTTAATGGCTCAGAATATTAATGTTGTCGCGCAAATGGTGTCACCTGGCGATGTGGCCGGTGAGCCAGGCTGGGTCAGCCTGAGTTGTAATCCCGATCTGTCTCTTGATCTGCTGCCACTGATGCGTGAGCAGGAGGCCGCTGGTGTGCCCGTCGCTCTGGTGGCAGAACTGAATCATAACCTTCCCTTTTTGGGGCGCGACGCGCTTATTGAAGAAAGCCGTTTTGATCTGGTGTATGACCACAGCGCCACCGATTATCCGCTGTTCCCTGCGCCTCAGTTGCCTGTCAGCCCCGAGGCGCATTTGATCGGGTTCTATGCCAGCACGTTACTGAAAGACGGTGGCACGTTGCAGGTAGGCATAGGAGCCCTGGGCACGGCACTGGTATACAGCACGATACTTCGGCACAGCAGGAACGACGCCTGGCGCAAGGTTTATGATCACTTGCGTGTAGCCGGGCATTTCCCGGTTGCTCAGGCCGAAGGTGGCGTGATGCCTTTCGAGAAAGGCCTGTATGGTTGCAGCGAAATGATGGTTGACGGTTTTCTGCATCTGATGCAGGAGGGCATTCTGCGCCGGGAGGTGTATAGCCATGCGGGGTTGCAGGAACTGATAAATGAGGGCGTTGTTAACGAACAGGTTTCTCTGGATACGCTGGATGTCCTGCTCAGAGAGCAACTGATACATTCCCCGCTACGCGCCCGTGATGTCCAGTGGCTGATTGATCTGGGGGTTCTGGTCGATACCGTGGAGTTCCGGGGCGGCCGGTTGAAAATTGGTGAGCACTCAGTGGATGGCAACCTGGATGACCCCACAACCAGAGAAGTTCTGGAGGCTATGGCGCTGGGCGACCGGCTTAAAGGGGGCGTGGTGATGCACGGTGGCTTCTATGTTGGCCCCGAACCCTTCTATCAGGCACTCAGGGATTTGTCTCCCGAAGAGCGCGGTCGCATCTGCATGACCAGTGTTAATTTTATCAACCATCTTTACGACCATCCGTTCGGACGTCAGCGGCTGAAGCAGTCTCAGCGGGTTCACAGCCGGTTTGTGAATTCCACCATGATGTATACGCTCAGTGGTGAGGCGGTTTCAGATGGCCTGGATGATGGCCGGGTGGTGAGTGGTGTGGGAGGGCAGTACAATTTTGTGTCCATGGCCCATGAGTTGCCGGGGGCCAGGTCTGTCTTAACCCTGCGTGCTACCCGGACCTCAGGTGGTAAGCTTGTATCCAATATTGTCTTTAATTACGCCCACTGCACCATTCCCCGTCATTTACGGGATATTGTGATTACGGAATACGGCATTGCTGACCTCCGTGGGCAGAGCGACGAGCAGGTATACCTGCGGCTGATCCGGATTGCGGATGCCCGCTTTCAGAAAAAGTTACTCGGGCAGGCGCAAAAGGCCGGCAAGGTGAGCCCGTCATTCCGGTTGCCCGACGCCTGGCGCAACAACACGCCAGAGGCCGTTCGTAAAGCCGCCTCTGTGGCCGGCGATGACTTGTTTCCAGCGTTTCCGTTTGGCAAAGACTTCACCGATGACGAGCTTGTACTGGCAAAAGCCCTCAGAAAGCTGAAATCCGCAACCTCAACCCGGCGTGGTAAACTTACCACTCTGTGGCGGGCTCTGCGGGCTGATGGCAACGCAGCCGGCTATCAGCCCTTGCTTGAGCGTATGAACCTTGAGCACCCGCAAACCTGGCAGGAAAGGCTGAATCAGCGCTTGCTGGTTTGCGGCCTGAACATGACAGACACATCTCTGAAAAAGGAAACTGAAAAAGCCGATGAGTGACTCCCAGGCAAAACCCGATGTATTCACCGTTCACTATGTGCTGAAGAACAAACTTGGCGAATTGGTTGATACCTCTGAGGGCAGTGAGCCGCTGCACTTTGTGTATGGCAGCCCGCATATTATTGAGGGCATCCAGAAGGCTGTTAAAGACCGGAACGCGGGAGACTGCCTTGAGGTGACTGTGCCGCCGGCCATGGCCTACGGTGAGCATAAGCCGGAACTGGTCCGGAAAGTGCCCCGTTCACTGTTCAGTGATGTGGACAACCTGAAGGTAGGCATGAAGTTTCAGACCAATACTGGAGATAATGCCCAGGTTGTGCAGGTTGTCGGCATTGATGGCAACCTGGTGAAGGTGGACGCAAATCATCCGCTGGCTGGCTTCACCCTGTATTTCGATCTGGAAATCATCGATCGCCGGGAAGCAACGGATGAAGAAATTGAGCAAATGCTACCATCACTGCATTAACCGGAATGAGTAGCTGATCTCTGGTATCTGGCTGTAACATCTGAGATGTTCCATGTATATTTCTGAAAAGCATCTATAATTGCTGTTACATCATGTTGCCTGTATCGTCAGGCAAACAGCGATTTTATAAACCGGAATAACAAAACCAGAGATGGATGGCGTGGAACAAACAAACGAAAATTGGCGAATTCTCATTGTCGAGGACGACGAGCGACTGGCAGAGCTGACCCGGGAATATCTGGAAAGCAACGGGTTGGAAGTGTCTGTAGAAAATCACGGTGGCCGGGCGGTTGAGCGCATCCGGACTGAACAGCCAGACCTGGTGGTGCTGGACCTGATGTTGCCCGGCGAGGATGGTTTGTCCATTTGTCGCCGTGTGCGTCCGCACTACGCTCGTCCGATTATCATGCTCACAGCGCGCACCGATGATCTTGACCAGGTGCTTGGCCTTGAAATGGGGGCCGACGATTACATAGGTAAACCAGTTAAACCCCGGGTTCTGCTGGCCCGTATTCGCGCCATGCTTCGCAGGGTGACTGACCCTGGCCAGGGCAATGGTGAGGAGGGTGGCGAGGAGCCATCCCGCCTGCAGTTCAATGATCTGGTAGTTGACCGCTCCATGCGGGAAGCCTGGCTGAATGATGAGAGTATTGACCTCACCAGCGCCGAATTTGATTTGCTCTGGTTGCTTTCCAGCAATGCCGGCAGGGTGCTCAGCCGGGAGGAAATCTTCACCGCGTTGCGGGGCATTGAGTACGATGGTCAGGACCGGTCTATTGATGTTCGGGTATCACGAATTCGTCCGAAAATAGGGGATGACCCTATACACCCACGCAGAATCAAGACCGTTCGAAGCAAAGGCTACCTCTTTGTAAAAGAAGCCTGACGTTCAGCCTCGGAATACCGGTATGGCCGTTCTGACCATGCCGGTACTCCTTCCGGCACTTCTTATCGCCACTCCCTGCCAGGGTTTGTGATATGTCCCTGAAGTTTTTTCTCAAACTTTACACCCGCCTTGCCGGCCTTGCTGCTCTGGTACTGTTGCTGTGTGTAGCTCTGTTTACAGGGGTTAACTCGGTACGGTCACAATTCTGGAGTGAGCACTTTCCCGAACCACTGATGCGCTGGCTGGCGGCCGATACTCTGCCGGCAGACCAGTATCACTGGCTCGGCTTGTTGTATGATTTTCGCGAGCTTGAGACCCCTCAGTCAGATATTCCGCCGGTTGCGCTGGAGCGCCTTGGTTACGGGCAGGTTGTGACACTTCCGGGGCAGGCCGGGAACCGCGTTCTGGTTGCCAGTCATAATGGCCGGGTCATTCAACTGACACTGGATGACCCATACCGGGATGTGACTGAAGCCTCTGCGCTTATTCTTCGTCACCACCTCGACAGCATTGCATCTGATGAACGTGACACCATGGCCAGCCGCCTGGCGGTATCGCTTGGTGTTCACCTGTATCGGGTTGGTGATGCGTCGGAACTGCCAGACAGTGAAGTTCTGGACCGGGTTTTTGATCAGGGCGTGGCTTTTTTCCGGAATGACGCGTCTTCGAATGCCCATGCACTTATTCAGCTTTCCGATGGAGAGCTTTATCGGGTGGATATGCCTCCACCGTTTAACCCCTGGGCCTGGCCGGTTGTTCTGCTTCTGGTAGCCGTTGCCGGCGGTGTGCTGGCGGTGGCTCTGTTTGTTGCACTGCGGGAAGTGGACGGAAGCCTTCGCTCGGTAGAGTCCGTGGCAATTCGCATTGCCAGAGGCGAAATGAGCGCCAGGGTAGAGAGTGGCCAGGGGTCTCTGGTGTCCCGCCTGGCCGGATCGTTTAACGGCATGGCTGAACACATTCAACGGTTGGTGAATGTTCAGCGGGAAATGATTCACGCGGTCTCTCATGAGCTGAGAACCCCCGTGGCCCGTATCCGTTTTGGTGTGCAGATGCTGGAGGACTGTGAAGACCAGGCCGGGCTGCAGAAGCAGCTCGATGGCATAGACGGTGACATTCAGGAACTGGATGAACTCATCGATGAGATTCTGACGTATGCGCGGCTGGAGCAGGGTGGCCCGGTATTTTCATTGCGGGAAGCCTCTGTAACCGATCTCGTTCGGCAGGTAGTGTCTGAACAGCAGCTTATACGCCCTGGTTTGAGCATAGAGGCTGAGATTGAAGAAGACTCAGAGCGGTGGGCACTGTCGGATATCGAGCCCAGATACATTCACCGGGCTATCCAGAACCTGGTTGGTAACGCTGGCAGATACGCGGCGGGCCGGGTGGTGGTTCGTTGTCATATTGACGAAGATAACTGCCGGGTTGATGTGGAGGATGATGGCGCCGGTGTGCCCGAAGAAGACTGGGAGAAAGTCTTTACTGCATTTGCCCGGCTGGATGACAGCCGCACCCGGACATCAGGTGGCTATGGCCTGGGGTTATCCATTGTTCGCCGAATTCTTTACTGGCATGGCGGGCAGGCTTTTCTGGGGCGCAGCGAGGCGCTGGGCGGAGCTCAGTTCAGCCTGGTGTGGCCACGCAAAAAGCCAGTCAGTGCCGGTTTGTAAACTGTGCCTCAGTCGATCACCAGATGTAACAAAGCGCTACACAAACCTCACTGAAACCTGAGCGTCCGGGCCCATAATAGAAAGCGTAAGGGATGACTTTTGAGGTTGTAGTTCTTACGAACTTTCCTTGTTTCATTCGTCATTTGAGGGCTGGTTTTTCCGGCCCTTTTTTTTGTCCTGTTTTTTGCTCTCTCTTTTATAGTTCCTCTTAGTCCTTTTTCTGCCGCTCCCGTTTTTCCCGGCTTTGGAGTTTGTCAGGCTGTGCGCGCAAAGGCGATCAGATGGTCGGCTTCTACCCGAACCGGTACCGTTTCCCCCAACTGAAAATCCTGATGGCTGCGGAACAATGCTTCGAACTCTGTCGCTCTGGAGCAGCGGAAGCGGTAAAGCGTAGAGGTGCCGGCAAAGGTTTTTTCGATCACTTCCGCATGAAGGCTGGATTGTGGATCGTGCACGATATCGTCAGGCCGGATTAGCACCTCAACCAGGGTGCCGGCGGGCCATTTGTACGCCCGGTTGCCCTGTATTACTCCCAGTTCCGACTCAACGGCGTCTGGCCCCAGTGCTGTTCCGGGTATGAATCCGCCCTGGCCAACAAAACTGGCTACGAACCGGTTGGCCGGCTCATGATAGAGGTTGTAGGGTACGTCCCACTGCTGAATTTCCCCGTCTCTGAGTACAGCAACCTGGTCACACATCGCAAAGGCTTCCTGCTGATCGTGAGTGACCAGAATGGCGCTGATACCGAGTGTTTTAAGAATTCTCCGCACATCCAGGCTCAGCCGGCGGCGCAGGTCCGTATCAAGATTTGAAAAGGGCTCGTCCAGCAGGATCAGAGTGGGTTCCGGAGCCAGTGCCCGGGCGAGTGCCACACGTTGCTGCTGGCCACCTGACAGCTCATGAGGGTAATGGTTGGCAAGATCCTGAAGGTGTACCAGGTCCAGAAGGCTGGCTACTTTCCGGTGTCTTTCTGCCTTGGAAAACTTCTGTAATCCAAAGCCCACATTGTCGGCAATGCTCAGGTGGGGGAAGAGTGCGTAATCCTGAAACACCATGCCTATTTTGCGCTTTTCCGGCGCCAGTGTTTTACCGGCCAGGCTGATAGCGTGGGATTGCAGGCGAATTTCACCGTCGGTAACGGGCAGAAAGCCGGCCAGGGCTCTCAGAATGGTGCTTTTGCCGCAGCCACTTGGGCCAAGCAGGCAGCCAATATCACCGTTTCTGAGTGCAAAGCTGACATCCTGAACGACAGGAACTCCGCCATAACCACAAGACAGGTTTTTGGTTTCCAGAAGCCATTCTGTGGAAGGGGGAGCACCTGTATTCATCGTATCAACCCAGCCGATTCAGAATCAGGCATTCCAGCAGAGCTTTCTGGGCGTGCAGCCGGTTTTCCGCTTCGCTCCAGACCACAGACGACTTGTGCTCCATCATATCGGCGGATATCTCTTCGCCCCGGTGAGCAGGCAGGCAATGCATAAACAGTGCATCCTTGTCGGCAACAGACATCAGTTCAGGGTTTATCTGATAGTTCTGAAAGGCTTTGGCCCTGGTCTTCTGTTCATCTTCCTGCCCCATGGAGGCCCAGACATCAGTCACCAGCAGGTTGGCGTTACGTGCGGCGTCCGCCGGGTCGCGGTAAATGCTCACCCGCTCTCCGTACTCGCGAATCAGTGCATCGTCTGGCTCATAGCCCGCCGGACAGGCGATATTAAGATGGAAATCAAACTGAGCAGCGGCATTAATATACGAGTTGCACATGTTGTTGCCATCGCCAATCCAGGCAACGGTTGCGCCACGGATACTTCCCCGGTGTTCGCGGTAAGTCTGCATATCGGCAAGTAACTGGCAGGGATGGTAGGTATCGGTCAGAGCATTAATCACCGGTACCCGTGAGGCATTGGCAAAGGTTTCCACTGTTTCATGGGCGAAGGTGCGAATCATCACCGCATCAACCATGCTGGAGATCACAATGGCAGAGTCTTCAATGGGCTCGCCACGGCCCAGCTGGGTGTCTCTGGGTGACAAAAACATGGCAGACCCGCCCAACTGGGTCATTCCGGCTTCGAATGAGACACGGGTACGGGTTGAGGATTTCTCAAAGATCATCGCCAGCACACGATTCTTCAGGGAATCCCGCACTTTGCCCTGTTGCCACTCAGTGCGCAGTACGGTTGCGTGGTCCACCAGGTCTTCCAGTTCGGTGGTTGTCATGTCGTTCAATGTCAGAAAATGCCTTGCCGCCATGCAATGACCCTTGTCTTAATCAAATCTGTGGGCATATAAAGACCACAGGTTGTTCGGAAAGTTATCGGAAAGGTTGTTTAAAAACCGCGTAAAAACGGGGTCACAAGTCTAGCCCGTCGTGCCGGGGATGACAACGACGGATGCCTGGGTAAAACGTCGCATGTGAAATGCATGTTTGATGCTGCATTCAGGTGACGTGTACAATACAATGCAGTTAACGGCCGTTTGGCAATTCTGCTTTCCATTAAAGGTAAATGTTCATGGACATTAATGAGACCATCAAAAGCCAGCTTGATGAAAACCCTATTATTCTTTACATGAAAGGTAGTCCTCAGGCGCCTCAGTGTGGCTTTTCAGCTAAAACCAGCCAGGCGCTGATGGCCTGCGGTGAGCGTTTTGCGTTTGTAAATATTCTGGATAACCAGGAACTGCGTGAGGCCCTGAAAGTGTATTCCAGCTGGCCGACCTACCCGCAGCTGTATGTAAATGGTGAGCTGGTCGGCGGCTGCGATATCATTCTGGAGATGTCGGAAAGCGGCGAACTGGCCAAGCTTGTTAAAGCCGCTGCAAAACAGGCAGAAGCCTGAGTTTTTCCGCATAGCGGGCTGATTTCTCTCAGAGCCGTTTCGGGTAGAGTTTTATTTCAACCACGAAGCGGTTCTGGGTGCTGTTTTCAGGCGGCTTCGGGTACGGGCTGGCTGCCAGCGCTGCCTCGTAAACCGCCACATCCACTTGTTCAACTCCTGAAGACTTCACGATCCTGGCCCGTGTCAGAGTGCCATTTTTAAGTAGCTGAAGCTCTATCCGCATAGTGACGCCCTGGGAAAGTGTGCCCGCCCGTACGCCAATTATCTGGATCTCCTTACCAATAATGTCTGCCAGCTTTGCGATATACGGGGTGTTGTTACCGGGAGTCTGGGTAATCCGGGTTGGCTGGTCTTCCGCCTGATCGTTCGTCAGAGTGGATCGCGTTCCCGCATCGTCCGCGTTCCGGGAAGTTGCCTTGCGTTCCGTGGGCGCAGATTTGGCCGGGGCAGAACTGGGCTGTGGCCTGTCAGTTGTCTCGTTTACCTTTGGTTCCGGGATAGCCTTCTGTTCGGGCACCTTGTGTCTGGATGAGCGGGTAGTCACGGAGGGGAGAAACGTGCTGGGTGTCTGAGCCGGCGGTATCTCAAACGTAGGGTTGCGGTTTTCAGGTGTTTCCCGGGTTGCCTCAGATGCGTTGGGCACACTGGCGCGACTTCCCGGGAAAACCAGCTCAAAGTGAATGCTGTGCTGAGGCTTCGGGGTGTCTTCCTTGATGGGTGACGGAAGCCCGGAAAATATCAGCGTATGAGTGAGAAACGCGGCCGATAGCGCGAGGCCCATTCTGTACTTTGCCGGAACATGGTTACTGCTGACTGGTTCCCGCATCAATATCAGGCTGTTTTGCTCCGCAGGGTCCCCACCACAGCGTTCATTGCCCGGTCAATCAGTGCGCCCTGCTCAAGCAGGGTGAGGCGCCCGCGCCGCATTTCGTGGGCCAGTTCAATCCGGTTTTTCTCGATCACCTTCAGGCCCATGCGATTCACAAAGACAAAACAGTCTGCCTCATCAATAATGGCCGACAGTTTGCAGCGGAAGCTTGCACCGTTCACCAACCGGAATTCAACCCAGTTACCAATTTCAACGCTGTCAATCTGAGCAACGTATTCAGAAATGGCGGCATCTTCCAGTTGTTGCTGACGCTCTACTGCCGTCTGGTGGGCGGTGGCATTTTCGTTCTGGTCGTCTGATTTCTCCGGCGAATCCTGGCGCGCGACAATGGCGGCGTTGGTTCGGAATGCCTCGGCCAGTTCGTGTTTGAGTTGCCCCATCATCTCGTCGAGCCGGGAGGCATTATAGGAAACCTCCTCAAGCCCTGCGCGGAGCGTTTTTAGTAAGCCGGGCACAACCCGCACCCATCGGTCCCGCTCATCATCTTCCTGATGTGGGTGAAGGCACCAGATCAGATCATCCACAATGCGAACAGACTCATTCCAGCGATGCTCAACGTCATCTCTGAGGTAAGCCAGGAACATAAACCGGCTCCAGCCATTCATCAGGATGTCGTGAATGGATTTCGGTAATTTGTAGCGAGCCACTTTTTCACTGAGGATGCTGTCGACGGTTTCCTGGGCTTTCTGGGATTTGATGCGGCCCCTTTCTGATTCCCGGGTTCTTTGTTCCACTAACGAAGCCTTGCGGTTTTCTTTCTCCAGAAATTGTTCAAATTCGTGATTCAGGGTTTCAAACAGCTCAATGTCGCCCGTGAACTCGTTGAGAATCCGCTGAACGATATCGTGAATCTGGTTATACAGCTTGTCTTTGGTTTTATCGTCGCTGGCGCTCCAGCCAATGCCAGCCCGAGCCAGAGAGTTCAGCAGCCGGCGGGCAGGGTGCGTTGCCTGGCTGAAAAATGTTTTGTCTCTGATAACCACTTTTAGAATCGGAATCTGTAACCGGCTGATCAGCACCTGAACCGGGGCAGACAGGTTGTAGTCATCGAGTATGAATTCAAACAGCATTGAAACCAGGTTGATAAGATCTTCGTCGACCTCATTCAGTGCTGGTTTGCGACCGTCACCGGTATCGGTTCGTGACAGCAGCTGCTGTACGACTTCACGGAGGTCAAGCGCGATGGGCTCGCCTGCACTGAGGTTACTCTCTGTGGTGCGGGTATCTGGCAGCGGAAGGGCATTCAGAAGGTCTGTCAGCTCAGAGCCACCCACCACGCGCACACTGGGGTCTGATGTGCGGGCCGGTATGCCTGCGTTGGCTCGCTGAAGGGCCAGCATCTGCCGGATCTGATCGAAAACCGCATTGGTTGTGTTCAGGTTGCCGGCGGCAGTGGCAGTCTCAGTGCTGGCTTCCGACGCGCTCTCGCCGTCTTTTTTATCCGGTGTACTATGCTGGCTGCCCGATTTGCCGTGATAACGGAAATTGGGAATGATGCCTGCGTGAATCAGAATCCGGTTGGCTTCATCCAGAAGCATGCCAAGGTTGGATACGACATACCGGTCGAACTGTTTCAGCAGAATCAGGCGCTCGCGAATCTGTATTTCGAGAGACTGAATGGCTTCGGTAAAGGCACTGCAGATATGATCGGGTGCCAGAGGGTTTACCGGAAATTCGGCCGTAGCGCCGGGGTATACCTCAGTAAACCGCGCCTGCAGTTGTAGCAGCGGCCCCTGAAAATGGGCTTTGGCCTTGGTGACCATGCCGTTCAGCGCAACCTGCTCTTCCAGATCTTCATTCCCGACCAGAGACAGGCTGTCTGCAGTGGCCGTGCTGGCCGCTGTGTCTTCATGGGCGTGCCCCGCTTCGGGCGGGTTGGCAAAAAAGTGTGCTACCGCATTCTGGAAATGACGTTCGACACCTTTGCGCTTGATGCGAATCTCGCGCATGGCTTCAAAAAAGCGGTTCTGTTCACTGTTGCTGCGGGCATTGTTGGCAAGCTCGAACAAGGAGTCATCAACAGCGTCGAAGGCACCTTGCAGCAAATCACCCAGCCCGGCGACAACGGTGTCCCGTATACGAGTAACCTCCGCAGGGACCGGTTTGCTGTTGCCCGCCTCTCTGTGCTCACGGAGGTAATGTATGCCGGACTGCTTTTTCATGGCCGACTCCTGTTTGCGCCTCAACCGGATACATGACCGAGCTTGTGTGTTCAGATTCTAGTTATTGGTTAAATCTACCGTATTCCCGGCAAAATTAACATGAATAAACGCTAACGTGGGATCGTTTTCAAAAAATCGAGTGGACCTTTTCGTCGTATGTCTGGATGAACAATAGCAGCTTTTACCACATTGTCCTTTATTTGCAGGACTTCCACGCGATGACCACCCACTTTCAGGCACACGTTGGTGTCTGGAATATTTTCCAGTGTTTCAGTAATCAGACCAGTGAGAGTTTTGGGACCGCTGGTGGGCAGTTTCCACCCCAGTGTATTGTTAATAGAGCGCAGGGCTGCCGTAC